>JANNFM010000558.1:0-7367 GCA_031379795.1 Alphaproteobacteria bacterium | reverse complement strand
AGGGGGACCGCGCGAAGCGGGGTGGAGGGGGCTTGCCGCATCCCGCACATTTGACATTCTGACCCTGAATACGCCTCGACGACGACAATCCGCCGCGTGTTGTCGCGTCGCCGCCGGGGAGACACGCACACGCCCTGTGCGCCCGCGGCCCCCTCCACCCCCCTTCGGGCGGTCCCCCTCCTCCGACGGAGGAGGAGAACTTCAGCCGGACCAGCCATGGTCGTTACTACAACGTCGGCGGCTTGGTCAGCGCCCACTTTGGCGCGGGGGCTTCGTAACCCCGGAACTGCGCGATCACCTCGGCCGTGGTGTCGGCATAGATCAGCATGTCCACATAGCGCTGCGCGATGAAGCCCTTGTCGGCCATCTGCTGGATCGTGGCAGCCATCAGGTCGTAGTAGCCGCCGACGTTCACAAACCCACAGGGCTTGGCGTGCACGCCCAGCAGCGCCCAGGTCCACTGTTCGAAGATTTCCTCAAAGGTGCCAGGCCCCCCCGGCAGGCAGAGAAATCCATCGCTGAGCGCCTCCATCACCTGCTTGCGCTCATGCATCGAGGCCACGACCCGAAGGTCGGTCAGGCCGCGATGGGCGATTTCCTGGCTGACCAGGTGCTCCGGCATCACCCCCACCACGCGCCCGCCCGCCGCCAGCGCCGCATCGGCCACCGCCCCCATCAGGCCCACCTTGCCGCCGCCATAGACCAGGGTCATGCCCGCCGCCGCAATCAAGGTGCCGCACGCCACAGCCTCATCCAGAAATGCTGGATCTGTCCCGGGCGACGAGCCGCAATAGACGCAGATGCTGTTCACGTGGAGGGCTCGCTGCGCGACTGTGTCGAAAGGGTCGCCCCTTTAGGCTGATTGCATCACCCTGTCACGGCCACTGGCCATCTGGAAAATCCGCAGCTACAAAGCGATCACGGCTCATCACGACGATCAGCCGGGCGCCGGCATGTGCCCGGCGGAGACTTCTCTATCTCGGTGGATTGCGACGATATGGCGAGCGGTACGGTCAAGTGGTTCAATACGGCTAAGGGTTTTGGCTTCGTTCAACCGGACGACGGCGGATCTGATGTCTTCATTCATATTTCGGCCCTCAATCAGGCCGGCCTCGACAGCCTCAACGAGGGCGACAAGGTCAGTTACGAGCTCGAACAGGATCGACGTTCGGGCAAGCTGGCGGCGACGCAGATCGTTGTGACGGCGCAGGGCACCCCCCAACCCCGACGTTCGGGCGGCGGTGGCGGCTTCGGCGGCGGTGATCGCGGCGGCTACGGTGGTGGCGGCGGTGATCGCGGTGGTTACGGCGGCGGCGGTGATCGTGGCGGCTATGGCGGTGGCGGTGGCGGCGATCGTGGCGGCTATGGCGGCGGCGGCGGGCGTGATCGCGGTGGCTTTGGCGGCGGCGGCGGCGAGCGGTCGCGCGGCGAGGCTGCAGGCTCCGGCGCAGGCGTCGTGAAGTGGTTCAACCCCACCAAGGGCTTCGGCTTCATCAAGCCCGAGAGTGGCGGCGAAGACATCTTCGTCCACATCTCGGCGGTCGAGCAGGCTGGCCTGTCCGGCCTCAACGAAGGCCAGACGGTCAACTTCGATCTGGAACAGGATCGCCGCAGCGGCAAGACCTCTGCGACCAACCTCAAGGTCAGCGGCTAAGTCCAGAAGGGGTCCGTTTCGGCGGACCCCCTACTGGTCTGGCGACGTCCGGACCGGCGACAGCCGGGCCGTGCCTCCGCTTGGCAACTTCGCGACATAGGTGCTGAGCCGTGTGTCAGGCGTCATATAGTCGGTCGAGACGTACTGGGCCCCGGTGGCAAACGCCTGGACCTGGCGCGCCGTGTCATGGGTCCGCGCTTCGCGCGTATCCGCGTCGGCGCGGGTGCGCACGATCAGGCCGGCCTTGAGGGCCGCGGCGATCTGGTCGGCCAATTCCCTGGGCTCGTTGAGCGTGATGTAGCCCGCCGCCGGTGAGGCGGGATCGGTGTTCACAAACGCCGCACGGCCCTCCAGCACCTTGCGCGCGCCACGATAGCGGGCGACCTGTTCGGGCGGGCAATCCAAGGCGATCATCACGCGGCCCCGCGCCACCTTCAATGTGGGCCAGCCACCGCCTGCGACCGCGTCGCGCAGCGTGGCCGCGCGGCCCTGCACCTGATCTGGCGTGATCAGTTCAGCTTCCGGAAACACGCTACGGATCTCGGCGTCAATCATGTCCATGGCGGCGGCATCGAACACCGGGGCCTTGGTCGCGCCGGGCAGGTTCAGGCCGCCCTCCTTCAGGTTGAGGAGGACCAGCAGCGGCACATGATCAGGATGCGCCCTGGACCAGCTGCGGATCTCGTTCAGGCACCCGACGAACAGAGGGCATACGGCACGATAGTCCACCGACGCCTCATGCAGCACCTTCAGACCCGGCTGCTTCAGCGGCGCAAAATCGTAGGGCACAGCCTTGGCCCCGGCGCTCCTGAATCCAATCGGCGCCGCGAAGGCCCCGGGGACCGGGTCATAGACGATGTCGATTTCCAGCTGTCGCGCCCCGGCCATCAACTGATCCCGAAGCGGCGGGTGGCTGTAGTCGATCGCGTCGGCCTCGCGCGGATTGGCCGCCCGGATGGTCGCCATCTCGTTGGGTGCGATGGCCATCTTGTAGCTGTTGTGGGTGCCAACCACCTGAATGGCGTTCATCGGCAGGGCATCGACGGCCGCACGCGTACACCCGGGCTGGCCCGACGGCGCCTCCAGATCACAGGTGGCGGAGATGGCGGCGGCGGCAATCAGAGCAGCGATCATGGGTCATCCTTGCAGGAAGTTGCGACACTACGGTGATCCATGGACCCAGGGAATACGCTGCGGCTCCGACGGGAACACCCCGGCCAGGATGGCAGGCAACAGATCGGTCAGCCCCGGCGGAAACACCCGGTCCGGGGTCGACCGAAGCGCCGCAAGCGTCCACCAGCGGATGTCGTCGATCAGGTCGCGTTCCAGCGCCGTCCAGCCCGCGCGGCTGGGCTCAAGGCCCTCGCAGCGGGCGACGATGTAGTGTTCGCGAAAGTGCCTCGGCTCCGGGATCTCCAGAACCCCTTCGCGCAGCCAGACGATGGGGCCCAGCTCGAACTCCCGAATACCGGTTTCCTCCAGGATCTCGCGCGCCGCCGCCGCATGCGAGGTCTCGCCGGGCTCAATCCCCCCGCCCACAGTAAACCAGGACCCCTCTCCTTGCGGGTTTGCTGGCAGCCGACCCTTGAGCAGCAGTATCCGGTCCTGGCGATCCAGCAGGAGGACGCGTGCGGTGGGCCGCAAGGGATGGATGGGGGGTTCCAGGCTCATCACCAATCTGAGGTCCGCGTCCGCGGCAAGCGTCGCAGGAATTTACCGGGACGCAAACGCCCCCTTAAGGCCAAACGACTATCTATCGGTTGAGGGGGCGGCTCTTTTGTCAACGGCGCACAGATTCCTGGGGTTCGCATTTGCCGCCGCCGACCTTCTCGTCGAGGTCACGGCCGAGGGACACATCGCGTTCGCCATGGGCGCGGGTGAGGCTCTGATCGGCATCAGCGACGCGTCGATGGTCGGATGCCGCTGGACTGACCTGATCGATCCCTCCGATCACGCCATGACCCAGGCCTTGTTCTGCGGCCTGCGGGATGGCGCGCGCGCAGGGCCGCTCGTCATCAAGATCACGACGCCGGACGGCACGCCCGAGCGCTTTGCGACCGTCACGGCCATGCGGCTCCCGCAGAACCAGGGCGCAGTTTCCTGCGTGCTGTCGCGGGCCAGTGCGCGAGGCCCGGTCGGGGTTCAGAGCCGCGAATCGTTCGAAGCCCGTGCGTCTGCGCATGTGGCCCAGGCATCCCAGCCGCTGGAACTGGCGTTCATCGAGTTGGCCGGCCTGTCGTCCTCCGAGCAGGCATTGACCGACCCTGCGGGCGTGCAGGCGCTGTTGGAGGGAATCCTGCGCTCACAAGCCTATCAGGGCGAAGCACCGACTGCCGTTGGGAGCGATCGCTTCGCGTTGGTGCGCGAAGGGCGTGAGCCGACCGTGGAGATGGCAGAGCGCGTGGGGCGGCTCCTCTCCGAACAGGGTGTTGAGGGCGTAATCCCCCAGACCTCCGCCATGCCGATGACCGGCGTGACTCAACCCAAAAGAATCGTCAAGGCCTTGCACTACGCCCTCGACCTCGTGATGCAGGACGGGTTGTCGCGTCCGTTGCCGGGCGACCTGGTCGCGGCCCTGGACCAGGCGATGCAGACCACCATGCGCAAGGCCGGCGCGCTGGGCGCGGCGATCCGCCACCGCCGCTTCACCCTGGCCTACCAGCCCGTCGTCGACCTGAACGATGGAACCCTGCACCACCATGAAGTGCTGGTGCGCTTCGGGTCTGACGCCAGTCCGTTTCCAACGATCCGCATGGCGGAGGAAATGGATCTCATCGAGTCCCTGGACTGCGCCATCCTGGAAGAAACGCTCGCGGTGATGCGTCGCGACCCGTCGCTGGTGCTGGCGGTGAATGTGTCAGGCCGCAGCATCATGAGCGACAACTACATCACCCACGTGCTGGACCTGCTGAAAGGCCGCCCGGACGTCCGCGGCCGGTTGATGTTCGAGCTCACGGAAAGCGCCGCCGTAGAAGACCTGGCGCAGGCAGACCGCCATATCCAGTGCCTGCGCCGGGCGGGCTGCGAGGTCTGTCTCGACGACTTCGGCGCCGGCGCCGCCTCGCTGGCCTATCTGCAGCAACTGACCCTGGATGTTCTGAAGATCGATGGTCGCTTCATCCGCGACCTGCAGCACGGCGGCCGCGAAGCCACGTTCGTAAAGCATCTGGTGAACATGTGCGCTGAACTCAATGTCCGGACGCTGGCCGAGATGGTCGAGACCAGCGAGGCACAGGAGGCTGTCCGCGCGGCAGGGGTCCACTATGCCCAGGGGTGGCTCTATGGACGCGCCACCGAAACGCCGACTGAAGCCGAGACGGTCGAAGCGCGCTTTTCGGTGCGCACCGGCGCTCTTCGCGTTCGAACCCTGCTGGACCGCTGAGCGCCAACGGTTGAATCGCGCTAAGCGGACGCCATGCAACGCCTCGCCCTAACCGCCCTGCTGGTCGCCGACTATGACGAGGCCATCGCCTTCTACGTCGGCAAGGTGGGGTTTGATCTGGTGGAAGACACCGACATGGGCGGCGGCAAGCGGTGGGTGGTGGTCCGGCCGCCCGGCTCGGACGCCGCCATTCTATTGGCCAAGGCTGTTGGCGATCAGGCCGCCCGCATCGGCGACCAGGCCGGGGGGCGGGTGTTTCTGTTCCTGCACACCGACAACTTCGCCGCCGACCACGCACGCATGACGGCGGCGGGCGTCCGCTTCCTGGAAGCCCCCCGCCACGAACCCTATGGATCCGTGGCGGTGTTCGAGGACCTCTATGGCACCCGCTGGGACCTTATTCAGCCGGCGGCGCAGGGATAAGCGCATCGTCGATTGCGGCTGCACGGATCGCCGCCGGCCGCGCATGCATCCGGGCGACATAGTCGACGAACACCGGACGCTTTTCGATGCCGTTGAACTGCATGCCCCAGCCGATGTGCGAGCAGACATAGACGTCCGCCGCGGTAAAGCTGTCGCCGATCAGGAACTCGCGCCCGGCTACGGCACCTTCCAGCGCATCCACCACATCGGCCATACAGCCAAAGCCAAACATCGCCTTGCGATCCTCCGGCGGCTCCCAGCCCATGGACTGGATGCTGGTGGCCTGCTCGACCGGGCCGGCGGCGTAGAACAGCCAGCGATAGTAGCTGCCACGCAGACGACTGCCCGGCGGCGGCGCCAGCCCGGCCTGCGGAAACGCATCTGCCAGATAGGTGCAGATTGCGCCCGCTTCGGTCACCACCGTCTCGCCATGGCGAATGGCCGGGACCTTGCCCATCGGATTGATCGCCAGATACGCCGGGGCCTTCATGGTGGTGCCATAGTCCAGCAGCACGGTTTCGTAGGGCTGACCCAGCTCCTCTAGCATCCAGCGGACGATACGGCCGCGCGACATCGGGTTGGTGTAGAAGGTGAGCGTGTCTGACATCGGGTAACTCCGTGAGGTCACAGCATAGGACGACACCGGTGCTGACAGCATCATGTCAGCAGGCTCGCGATAGCCTCTATTCCGCCGGCTGAAGTCGACCCATCTCCCGTCGCAGGAAGACTTCCGCCAACATCAGGTTCGGAACCCACGCCAGCCAGGCAATGGCCTGATACGCCACCGCGAAGTCGATCCCCATCACCTGCGACAGCGGGATGTAGATCCGCAGTGTCACCGCGCCGAACGTCAGGGCGAAGGAACGGATCATCCAGCGGCGATGCTCATCGAAACGTCTTGCCTGGGCCATCCGCCAGGCCTGCGCGGTGGAATAGACCCAGATCACGGCCAGGATGCCAAAGCCAAACCCGGCGATGGGACCCGCAGTGTTGCCGAACGACAGGAGAAACCCGGCAGAGCCGCTGACGATGCAACTGACCACATAGATCTTGCCCAACGTTCGGTGAAGCGTGCGCCGGGCGCGGACTGCGGCCAGAAACTGAAATGGCCCAATGATCAGCGCAGCCCCCGCCAGCGCGGCATGCAGCGCCAGCCAGGGCCGCGCGAACAGATTGGCCAGGACCGGTGGCGCCGGCGACCCCCCGGCTGGCACGAAGATCCAGGCGTAGGTGCCCACGCCGATACTCATGAATGCGGCAAGACCCCACAGGCCCATGGAAACCCGGTTGTTCATCGCGACGCTTCTCCCTGTCCGATGACCAAGGGATAACTGCGGGCGGCGAGGCCCCTCCAGTGACAAGACGTTAATGGCGCCATTCCTTCGCCAACGGCTACATTCCCAACGCCGGTCGCAGCCTCGCTGCGCGAACGACTCTGCTATGGATTTGAGGATGCCGCATTTCAACCTCCCGCCGTGGACCCGCCGCGCCGCCGCCGAACTGGGCCTCTGGGTCGCGATCGGTCTGGTGATGGCGGTGCTGGGCCCCTTCGGGTCGTCAGAGCGGACGCCGTTCGAGCGGAGCGTCTACTGGCTGGGCTGCATCGTCGGCGGCGGCATGATCGGTATCGGCATCGACGAGATAATCCGGCGCATGACCGACAGCTTCTGGGTCAGGGTCCTGGTGGTCAGCGTTCTGATGACGCCACCGGTGACGGTGCTCGTGTGGTTCATGAACCACGGCCTTGCCGGAACCCGCCTGACCTGGGAAAATCTCGTCACGCCCTGGTTCGAGGTCCTTGTTGTCTGCGTCGCGGTGATGCTGTTTCGCCAGCTGGTCTGGGCGCGATCAGTCGTCGTGCTGCCCGTGGCGGACGAAGACCCCTTCGCCGCGTTCCGCCAGCGGCTA
>JANNFM010000514.1:0-13380 GCA_031379795.1 Alphaproteobacteria bacterium | reverse complement strand
CGGCGGCGGACCCTGAATTGCCCCCGGGGTCGCGGAGAAGCGAGGTGCCGGGGCCGGCTGGGTGACGCCCGCCACCTCCACAAAGGTCTGGCGCGCCGCATTGTGGGGATGCTTCGGGGCCTCATCCAGGTCCAGTACCGGGGCAAAGCAGACGTCGGTCGCGGCCATGATCGCGGTCCACTCCGCCTGGGTCTTGCGGGCGATCACGTCTGCCAGCTTGTCATGCAGGTCCGGCCAGGCCGACCGATCATGCTGAGCCTGGAAGGCGGGGTCGGTGATTCCGGTCTTTTCAAGAAGCAGGGCGTAGAATTGCGGCTCGATCGAGCCGATCGAGATCCACTTGCCGTCCGAGCATTGATAGGTGTCGTAGAAATGCGCGCCGCCATCCAGCATGTTCGAGCGGCGTGTCTCTTTCCACATTCCCGAGGCCTTGAACCCGTAGAACATCGCCATCAGGGACGCCGCGCCATCACTCATGGCGCAGTCGATGACCTGGCCGGTTCCGGTCTCGCGCGCCTGGATGATCCCGGCCATCAGTCCGAACGCGAGATAGAGCGCACCACCCCCGAAATCGCCGACCAGGTTAAGCGGCGGAACGGGTTTCTCGTCGGTGCCGATGGCATGCAACGCGCCGGTGATGGCGATGTAGTTCATATCGTGGCCGGCGGCGTTGGCGTAGGGCCCGGTCTGGCCCCAGCCGGTCATTCGACCGTAAACCAGCTTCGGGTTTCGCTTCAGCGCCACGTCTGGGCCTAGTCCCAGCCGTTCCATGACGCCGGGCCGGAACCCCTCGATGATGCCGTCGGCCGCGGCCATCAGCTTCAGGCACGCCTCAACAGCCTCGGGTGTCTTGAGGTCCAGCGCAACCGAGCGGCGACCACGGGCGGTGATGTCGGACGGTGCACCGCCACGTCCGCCCTTGCGGTCGACCCGAATAACGTCCGCGCCCAGATCCGACAGCAACATGCCGCAGAACGGCCCGGGGCCGATGCCTGCGAATTCAACAATCTTCAAACCGGTCAGTGGGCCCTGGCGCATCATCGTCTCCGCGTTTGTCCGCGATTTAGGCACCCTGCCCTTTGGTCAGCCAAGGACCAGAGCCTTTCCGGATCAGACGGAATCACTTTGATCCGGATAAAACGGCTCGCCCTTCATAGGTTTAGAACATGACCGGCGCCTCAACCGGCATCCGCTTGAAGCTGTCATGCTCTACCCACCACCGGGCAGAGACTGGCCATCATCGACCGTGATGACACTGCCGGTCATGGCCCGCGCCGCGGGGCCCGCCAACATCAGAAAGGCCGCATCGAGGTCTGCCGCGTCCATGAGCCTGCGCCGCGGAAAGCCCTTGAGTTGCCTTTGACCCCCGTCTGTCGGCCACCAGGTGTCATTGATCGCAGTTTCAATATATCCCGGACACAGGGCGTTCACGGCGATCCGGTTCCGCGCCCATTCGCGGGCCATGCTGCGGGTCAGCATCGCCACAGCCGCCTTGGAGCCACAGTACGCCGACAAACCGGGCAGAACCGTGTGACTGGCTATGGAGGCGATATTGATGATCCGACCTTCCAGGCCCGCCGCCATCATGCGCCGCGCGGCCTCACGGGCGGCGAAGAAGGTCCCGCGAACGTTGACGGCAAACGTCGCGTCGAAGTCCTCGATCGAGACGTCCAGCGCCATCCCCTCGCCGCCCATTCCGGCATTGTTGACCAGAATGTTGATCGGCCCGAGTTCGGACTGAATCTGGTCCAGGACCGGGCCAATTGAGGCTGCGTCCGCCACATCGAGCGGCAAAGCGATGGCGCGAAACCCCTCGGCGCGCAGCTCGTCTGCCAACGCTTCTATCCGATCTGCGCGGCGCGCCGTGATGGCCACCGCCGCGCCATTCGCCGCCAGCAGTCGGGCGAAGTGAGCCCCCAGCCCCCCGCTGGCGCCGGTGACAACCGCCACCTGACCTGACAACTGAAGTGTTCTGTCCATATGGAAACCCTTCTGCAACCTGAGCTCAGCTATTGGTCTAGACTACCGGCGCCGCTCGATTCCTTATCGGGATTCATAGCGCCGCATTAGGATGGAGACATGGCGGCAGGGATCAATGCGCGCGTTCTGATCGTCGCGCGCGACGATTCAGTGGCAGGCCCGTTGTCTGAGGGGCTGGATCGTCTCGGCTGGCGTACCATTACCGCCCGTGGGGCCGCGGCGGCTGGCCTTGCGCTGGCCGATCTACAGATCGAAGCCGCCATCGTCGACTTGACCGGGCTGGACATCGAGGCCGGCGAACTTGTCGCGCGCCTGCGCGCCGCCTGCGCGCCGCGGCGTCTGCCGATTGTTGCAATCGGTGACCCTGACCCCTTCCAGCGGGACAAGGGCTACGATTTGATCCTGGCGGGGCCTGTCGAACCCGCGCAGGCGGTCATGCGGCTTGAAACCCTGGTGCGTACTGCTGTCGCCGAAGAAGAGTTCGAAGTTCGCCAGGAAACGTTCAATGAGCGCGGGCACACCCTCGACGCGCCAGAGATTGATGCCAGTCCCTATCGTGTCCTGGCGATTGGTGAGCCCGCACCGCAGTTCCTCGCCCTCTCCAATGCTCTCGCCCGAAACGGGGCTGAAGTGATCGGTGCATTTACCGCTTTTACGGCCTTTGACTACCTGCACGAAAAGCCGTTTGACGCGGTCGTCCTGTGGGCCGGGGAAAATCCTCACGAAGCCCTGTCGATCGCCGCTGGCCTGCGGCGCAACACCCGCCTCTACCATACGCCGGCGCTGCTCTACATGCAGGCCCACTCGTCCCTCACAGCCTCCGAGGCCTATCACCGGGGAATCTCCGATGTAGCCTCGCCAGAGACGCCGGAAACCGCGACGGCACTCCGCGTGGTCGAACTGGCCCGCGCGTATCGGCGGCAAAAGTCGGTCCGCGCCGCTTTGGAACGCGCTCGAAGCTCCGGATTGATGGACGCCGCCACGGGCCTCTTCACGCGTGACTTGTTCGCAGGGCATCTGATGCGCCTGGCCCGTAGTGCCCAGGCGCGCAATCGGGCGCTCAGCGTGTGTATGCTCAAAGTTTCAGAGCGCCCCGAACTCAAGGCGCCTCGGGCCGGCGGATGGGTTGCGCGGGCGATCCCCCAGATTGGATCCATGATTGGTCGACTGGTCCGGGTCGAAGATACCGCGGCGCGGCTGTCGCCAGAGGTTTTTGCCTTGGCTTTGCCCTCCGCCAAACTCCACGCTGCACGTGCGGCTGGTGAACGGATTGCCGCGGTGATCGGCTGTACAGCTTTTGAAGCCGGCGACGGGGCGACGCCGTTCGTTATCGACTTTGAAATCGGGGTCGCCGAGGTGGCATCGCCCGAGAACGTCGGCTATGCCCTCGAGCAGGCCGCCGCAATGGCGCAATCTCTCAAGACCGCTTGATGAACGAACTGCCGCCGGGCGCCGCCCTTTGGGCGAATCTCATTCCGTTGGTGATGATCGGGATCGTCCTGTTTCGCAACGCCCGCCCTCGCCCCTTGCGGGTCCAGAGGATGTGGATTCCGCCAGCCATCGTGCTCAGTCTGACCATCTGGGTCTTCAGTATCAGTCCACCGCCCACTCCGTTCGGGTTGGTGTTGGACGCCCTGGCCCTGGTCGTGGGGGGCCTGTTGGGGTGGTGGCGCGCCCGCGCGAGCCATTTTACCATCGATCCGGAGACCCACGTGATCACCAACAGGGTGTCACCCTGGGGCCTGTTGCTGATCCTCGGGATTTTCGCCCTTCGCTACGTTCTACGCAACGTGATGACCGACGGGGCCTCGGTACTCCACATTTCGGCGATGGAAATCACCGACAGTTTCCTGCTTCTTGCCGTGGGTCTGGTGTCGATGCAGCGTGTTGAATGGCTAATCCGGGCGCGCCGGATGATCGGCAAGGCGCGCGCCACAAGCGCATCGGCGCAAACCGCCTCCGCTCCTATTTCGCCGGCGGAGTCGTGATGGCAGGGGTCGGTTGGGCCGCCTTGGCGGTCGCCTGAAGCCTCTGGAACATCGCGCGCAACGCGACATCGCGTCGATTGAGTTCTGCCCCGCAGCGGGTCAATTCGGTTTGAAGCAAGGCCTGCGTATTCACGAACCTGGCCTCCGAACTCATCATCCCCTCCAGCTTCGGCGACGCACCGCGCGCCTCAAGCTTGCCAAGATAATAGAACATCCCCTGTTGCGCCTTGGCGGTGGCTTTGGGATCGCGGCTGACCGCGGTCAGAACCATCACGCAGCGGGCGTCCGCCTTGTCGGCGACAGTCTGCGCCGAGGCCGACGAGGCGGTCGCGGCCACGAGCAATATCAGGGCAGGAAACAGAATGCGCATCGGAAAGGTCCTTGGAAAGGGTCGAGAGATCTCTCGCCCTAAATCTGGCCCTTCTTATGTTCCCGGGATGAAAATCCTCTGAACCTGGCCCGCTGACGCGCCGTCAGTCGGTTACGAGCCCCGCACTGAACATCCCACGCCAGCGTTCACGGGTTTCCTCGACCCGCGGCAAAATCTCCTGAAGTAGAGCTGCCGGCGCCTCGCCCACCGGATAGTGCAGCGCGTCGTCGTGGGCCGCGCGCCAGATCACCTCGGCGGCTTGCTCGACAGGCAGTCCGCCGCCCATGCCCTGGGTAATCGCATCGCGGAAGCTGGGGCCATCTGGTTTGGACGCCTTATCCAGCAGCGGCGTTTCGATAACCGTGGGTTCGACGCAGCAAACCTTGACGCCGGATCGCATGAATTCGATGTCCAGAGCCTCCGAAAGTCCACGCACCGCAAACTTGGTCGCGCAATAGACAGCCAGCCGCGGCGACCCCGACAGCGACGCCAGCGACGCAATGTTGATCAGGCGTGATCCCGACGTATGTTTCAGGCGCTCGTGGCCAAGGTAGGCGCCCAGAATCACGCCGCGCAGGTTGATGTCGATCTGATCGTCGAAATCGTTGCGACCCTGATCGGTGAACCACCCGTAACGCGCAATGCCGGCATTGTTGACCAGCACGTCCAGCCGCCCCCCGCTGGCCTCCATAAAGGCGTCGAGCGCGCGCTCCCACTCATCTTCCTTGCGCACGTCATGGAGGACTGTGAAGCCGGAATTGTCACCGCCGATGGCGGCCAGGGCGGCCTTCAGGCCAGGCGCGTCGATGTCCGAGAGGCCGACCAGCCAACCCTCCGCCGCGAACCGTTTTGCCGTGGCCAGGCCGATGCCGCTGGCGGCGCCGGTGATGAATATGGCTTTGCGGTCGGTCGGCATGACAGGCTCCAGTGCGGGTTGAGGCCAACGTTAGCGCCGATCCACCACAGGATCACCGTGTGACCTTACGGCAGGACGTCAGGCCGCCAGTCTCGCCAGCTCGGTCAGCACGCGTTCCGCAGCAGCAAGGCGCTGTTTGGGGGTTTCCCATTCACCCTTGACGACCACCTTGTTGTCCGGACGGATCCGCCAGGCGACCTGGTTTTTCGCGATAAACCCGACCAGCCCAGCCGGATTTTTGAAGTCGTCGTTGCGGAACGTGACGACCGCACCCTTGGGTCCGACGTCGATCTTCGCGACATTGGCTTCGCGGCACAGACCCTTGATCGCCACGACCTTCAGAAGTTGGCCGGCTTCGGGTGGAAGCGGACCGAACCGGTCGATAAGCTCTGCCGCCAGGGCTTCGCGGTCTGCAGCCTTCTCAGCATCCGACAGCCGGCGATAGAGCGAGAGCCGCACGTTGAGGTCCGGAACATAGTCCTCCGGGATCAGCACGGCAGCGCCGGTATTGATCTGCGGGGACCAGCCACGATCTGCGACGGCTTCAGCCCCCGCGCGGGCACGAAGCTCGCCCACCGCGTCCTCCAGCATCTGCTGGTAAAGTTCCACACCGATCTCGCGGATGTGACCGGACTGTTCCTCGCCCAGCAGATTGCCGCCGCCACGGATGTCCAGATCGTGGCTGGCCAGCTGGAACCCCGCACCCAGGCTATCCAGCGACTGCAGGACCTTTAACCGGCGCTCGGCGGAGAGGGTGATCTGTTTCTCGGCCGGAGTCGTCATATAGGCGAAGGCGCGAGCCTTGGAGCGACCGACCCGACCCCTGAGCTGATGAAGTTGGGCCAGGCCGAACATGTCGGCGCGATGGATGATCAGAGTGTTGGCGGTCGGAATATCGAGACCGCTCTCCACGATCGTGGTCGACAGCAGCACGTCGTACTGGCCCTCGTAGAAGGCGCTCATCACGTCTTCCAGCTGGGTAGGCGCCATCTGGCCGTGACCCACCACGAATTTCACTTCCGGCACCTGCTCGCGGATGAAGCGTTCGAGTTCCGGCAGGTCGCTGATCCGCGGGGCCACGAAATAGGCCTGGCCGCCGCGATACTTCTCCCGCAACAGCGCCTCGCGCAGCACCACCGGGTCCCAGGGTGTTATGTAGGTTCGCACGGCCAGGCGATCCACCGGCGGTGTGGCGATGATCGACATTTCCCGGATGCCGCTCAGCGACATCTGCAGGGTGCGCGGGATCGGCGTGGCGGTCAGCGTCAGCATATGCACGTCGGCGCGAAGCTCCTTGAGCTTCTCCTTGTGCTTGACCCCGAAGTGCTGCTCCTCGTCGACGATCACCAGGCCCAGGTTGGCGAAGCTGACCAGCTTGGAGAGCACCGCGTGGGTGCCGATGACGATCTCGATCTCGCCCTTCGCCAAACCCTCGCGGGCCTCATTGGCCTCCTTGGTCGGCACCAGACGTGAAAGTCTGCACACCTTGATCGGCCAACCCTGGAAGCGTTCGGAGAAGGTCTTGAAGTGCTGCCGCGCCAGCAGGGTGGTCGGCGCAACGATCGCTACTTGCTGGCCGCTCATGGCCACGACGAACGCCGCACGCAGGGCAATCTCGGTTTTGCCAAAGCCGACGTCGCCGCAGATCAGGCGATCCATCGGTTTGCCCGCGCCCAGATCCTCCAGCACGTCGCCTATCGCCGACAACTGGTCGTCGGTTTCTTCGTAAGGGAACCGGGCACAGAATTCGTCGAACAGACCGCTGGGCGGCTCAATCGGGTCGGTGATCCGGGTCGCGCGCTCGGCAGCGATTCGGATCAGGCCGTCGGCCATCTCTCGCAGGCGTTCCTTGGCCTTGGCTTTGCGGGCCTGCCAGGCCGCGCCGCCCAGCCTGTCCAGCTGAACGCCCTCCCCCTCGGCGCCGTAGCGCGTCAGCAGGTCGATGTTCTCCACCGGCAGATAGAGCTTGGCGTCGCCGCCGTACTGGAGCTCCAGGGTGTCGTGCGGGGCACCCTGCACGTCGAGGGTCTTCAACCCCTCATAGCGCGCAATCCCGTGATCAATATGGACCACCAGATCGCCCGGGGTCAGGGCCGAGGCCTCAGCCAGGAAGTTGGCCGCTCTTCGGCGCTTGCGTGGTCGCGCCAGACGGTCGCCCAGGATGTCGGTCTCGGAAATAACCGCCAGATTGTCGGTCTCGAAACCGTAGTCCAGCGGCAGCACAACCCGCTGTGGCACCTTGGGATCGGCGGCACGGGCGGCATCCCAGTACGGCGCCAGCGGCAGTGTCTTCAGGCCGTGGTCGGCCAACATATGCATCAGTCGGTCGGATGACCCGTCTGACCAGGACGCGAACAGCACACGCTTTCCGGCTGCAGACAGCGCCCTGGCGTGGTCGACGGTCGCCTCGAACAGATTGACGCTGTCGAGCTTGCGCTCAGCCGAGAAGCTGCGCCCGGCGCGAGCCCCCATATCGATGACGGCCTCGCCCTCGGCCTCGTTGAACGATGAAAAGCGACGCGAGGCCCGAACCGCCAGCGCTTGATCCCACTCGGCCTTGCTCAGGTACAGCCGTCTCGGCTCCAGCGGGTGGTAATGGCCCTTGCGTTCAGCATTTGAGCGGGCGTCGTAGGCGTCCTCGATCATCGACAGCCGCTCTTCGCGCGCCTCGCGGGCCAGGTGGTCGAGGGCGACGGCGGTGTCCGCAGGCAGGTAGTCGAACACGGTCGCCAGGCCGGGGTAGAACAGCGGCAGGTAGTGCTCCATCCCCGCGCGGCGCCCGCCCGCAGAAATGGTGTCGTAAAGCGGGTCGCCGCCGGGCGCGCCGAAGGTCTCCAGATATCCGGTCCGGAACCTGCTGATACTGTCCTTGTCCAGCAGGGCTTCGCTGACCGGCTTGAGCGAAACGTCCTTGAGCTGCTTGGTTGAGCGCTGGGTTTCGGGATCGAAGGCGCGGATCGACTCCAGGGTGTCGCCGAACAGATCGAGGCGAACCGGTTCGTCGGCCCCGGGCGGGAAAACATCGATTACGCCGCCCCGGATCGCGAACTCACCCTTTTCCGAGACGGTCGAGGCCCGGCTGTAACCGTTGACCGAGAAATAGGCCTCGAGATCGGCGATTTCGACGGTATTGCCGCCACGTGCCGAATAGCTTGCGCGTTTCACGATTTCGAGTGGCGGCACCCGCTGGATCATGGCGGGGACCGTGGTCATCAGCAGGCGGGGCTTGTGGTCCAGGCCCTCAGCCAGCCTCGACAGCGTCGCCATTCGCTGTGCCGAAACCCCCGCCGAGGGTCCGACGCGATCGTAGGGCAGGCAATCCCACGCGGGAAGGGTCAGGATTTCAACGCCCTGCGCGAAAAACTGAAACGCATCCACAAAGGCCGAGAGTCGGGCTGCGTCACGCGCCACGAATACCGAGAGGCCGCCCCGCGCCCGCACCAGATCGGCCATCACCAGGGCGTCGAAACCCTCGGGTGCCCCGACAAGATCGAGGCCGCCGGGATCGTCGGCAACGCGTCTGAGCTGGGCCTGACTGGCGGGCCGGTTCCCGTCAGCCATTGCCAATGGCCTTGTGGGCGATGTCTCGATAGGCCTTCAGGCGGTCCATCAAAGGGCCGTCGAACGCGGCGGGGGTCGGCAGGCGTTCGAGAATCCAGCCGTAGAGATCGTGGTCTGGCTCATCCAGCAGCACTTCGAAGAGATCAAGGTCCTCCGGGCTTAGCGTCGAGACATAGAGATCCGCAAACGGCCCCAGGATGAGGTCCGCTTCCCGGAAACCCCGGCGCCAGGCGCGGAGTTTCAACTTCTTATGGCGTGCTTCGTTGCTGCTCATCGAGAGCTGGCCGATATAGAGCGGCGCGAGCCTGCGCGCCAGTCAGCTATCGTCCAATCATGCGGCCTGAGATTCTTTTCCCGCTCTTCACCCCGGTGACGTCCCTCAAAGGCGTCGGTCCGCGCGTGGCGCCGTTGCTGGAGCGGCTGGCCGGGCCGCTGGTACGCGATGTCCTGTGGCTGCAACCCCATTCGCTGATCCGGCGCACGCCGGGGGTGATCTCGGCTGCGGTGGACGGCGAGGTCATGACCTTTGAGGTCACCGTCGAGTCCCTGCAGATATCCCGGTCCGCCGCCCGCCCGACCCGGATCCGCGTGTTCGACCAGAGCGGGTTCATGACCCTGGTGTTCTTCGGGGCCTATGGGGCTCAACTGGAGCAGCGCCACCCTATCGACGCCCGGCGGCTTGTCTCAGGCCGGGTAGAGGACACGCAATACGGCCTGCAGATGGTGCATCCCGACTACATGGTGGCCCCCGACAAGGCCGGCGACATCCCGCAGGTGGAGCCGATCTATCCGGCCACGGAGGGCCTGCCGCCGCGCCGGGTCCGGGGGTTTGTGGTCGAAGCGCAAGCGCGTGCGCCGGAGTTGCCCGAGTGGCAGGATCCGGGCTGGCTGGCGCGTGAGCAGTATCCGACCTGGCGCGACGCACTTGAACGCCTGCACGCACCCGAAAGTGAAGCCGATCTGTTGCCCTTGAGCCTGCATCGTCGACGCCTCGCCTATGATGAGCTGTTGGCGCACCAGCTGGCCATGGCGCAGCGCAAGGCGGCGCGGCGGCGCGAACCTGCGGGCAGGATCGCCGCTGGGTCCCTGGCAGACCGGATCCGGGCCGACCTGCCGTTCCGTTTCACGGGTGCGCAGGATCGCGCGCTTGCCGAAATCCGGGCCGATCTGTCAGCGGGCGAGCGGATGAGCCGGTTGGTTCAAGGCGACGTGGGATCTGGGAAGACTGTGGTGGCCATGTGCGCCATGGCCGATGTCGCCGAGACCGGAGCCCAGAACGCGCTGATGGCCCCGACCGAAATTCTGGCCCGGCAACACTTCGAGACCATTTCCGGTCCCCTGGCGGCCCATGGCATCGGCGTCTTGCTGCTAACGGGACGCGACAAGGGCGCGGTCCGCGCAGAGAAACTTCGCGCCCTGGCGACCGGTACTGCGAAGGTCGCGGTTGGGACTCATGCCCTGTTTCAGGACGAGGTTGTTTTCGAAAACCTCCAGATGGTGGTCATCGACGAGCAGCATCGGTTCGGGGTCGCCGAGCGTCAGCGGCTGCAGGCAAAAGGCGCCGGCGTCCACGTTATTGCCATGTCCGCCACGCCGATCCCTCGTACACTGGAACTGACCATGTACGGCGATCTGGATGTCAGCCGGATCGAGGAGAAGCCGCCCGGTCGCATGCCGGTAGCGACCCGTGCCGTGCCCATGAACCGGCTGAACGAGGTGACAGCACGGTTGAAGGACGCTGCGGCGGGCGGTGCGCAGGCCTTCTGGATCTGCCCGCTGGTGTCTGAATCCGAGCTCAGCGACCTGGCCGCAGCCGAGATGCGGGTAATAGCCCTGCGTCAGATCATCGGCGCGGGGGTTGGCCTGGTCCACGGCAAGATGGCAGCCGCCGAAAAAGACGCCGTGATGGCCGATTTTGCTGACGGCAAGCTGTCGGTGCTGGTGGCCACGACGGTCGTGGAGGTTGGCGTCAACGTGCCCAACGCCACCATCATGGTCATCGAGCAGGCCGAACGCTTTGGCTTGGCCCAACTCCACCAACTTCGAGGGCGAGTTGGACGCGGCGTGCGCGAAAGCGCCTGCGTCCTGCTCTATGACCCTCCCCTTTCGGAAAATGCCCAGCAGCGGCTGGATATCTTGCGACGTACGGATGACGGCTTCCTGATCGCCGAGCGCGACCTCGAGCTGCGCGGCGGCGGCGACGCCCTGGGCCTTCGCCAGTCCGGTCTGCCCGACTATGTCTTCGTCGACGCCTTCGCCCATCGGGACCTGATCGCGGTGGCCGGGGACGACGCTCGACTGATCATCGCCCGCGACCCGGATCTGACCAGCCCGCGGGGGCAAGCCCTTCGTGTCCTGCAGGAACTCTTCGACTGGAAGGCTGGCCTTGCGCTTCGTGATGCCGGCTAACGGGGCGACGCTACCGCCCGTTTGAGCCCGGCCGCCGCCTGCCGCGCGGCGATGAGCGACTGGCCCAGCACCATGCCTCGCCACAGATCGTCATCGATGTAGAAGGCCGCGCGGATCTGCGCCTTGATCTCTGCTGCATCGGGGCCCAGCGGGTCGCCTCGGGCGTGCAGCCAGTTGTCGGCGCGCAGGGCGTCCATGACCTTGGTGGTGTCGACGGTGCCGTACTCGAGGGCGATGCCGGTCACTCTTGCGTTCGACAGGATCTGGGGCGCGGCGTTCAGCCAGTCTCCGGCGAGCTTCGCTGACACAGAGTCGCCGCCATCAATGCTGGCCGCGGCCGCGCCGTGCCAGGCCGCAGCGCGGCGGTACTCGTCGGTCTCGGGACCGGCGCTGACGATCTGCTCGGCGTATCCGACAGGGCCGAGACCGGTGTGATAGTCGATGATTCCAACGTCAGAGGCGGCCGAGAGCCGCTCCCGGCAGATGGTCTGAAGCGTTCGCCGCGACCAGGTTTCACCCTGTCCGCCGAAGAATATGCCGTCGGGATGACTGTACTGGCCGCCGCTCAAGGCCTGGACCATGGCCGGGAACCCGTGTTCCCGCGCATAGCCCAGGATCGCGGCCCTGGAGGCGGCCTGGGTCTCGGCGGACCAGTCCCGTGGCGTCACGGCGTCGGCAAGCCGGTCGTACTCCAAGTTTGCGGGAACCGGCTTAGCGAAGTCCACAAAGTTGCGATTGAGATCCACGTTTTCATGGGTGACGCGACGGCTCCAGGCGAACCCGTAGGGATTGATCGCATGGATCATCAGCGCCGCGACGCCGGGCGCCAGCCGGGCGGCCTCGCCCCTCTGAATCCAGTCGACCTGGGCGCCGGACCCGCAATGACCCTCCACCCCGTGCGTGCCGGAGACCATCACCAGTACGGCCTGCGCGTCGGCGGGGCCGAACCATGCCACCTCCGTCGTCAGGTCACGACCGTCAGGCCCACGCTCCGGATGAGTGTAACTAGACAGCGCGCCAGACGCTCCAGCCGCCGCGTCACGGAATTTCTGACGCGCTTCGGCATAGGTGGCGCTGAAGGCCGACACCTAGACCCTGACCATGCGCTTGCCCCGATTTTCGCCGGCCAGCAGGCCGATGAGTGCGCCAGGCAGGTTTTCCAACCCGTCGATGATGTCTTCCTGCACTTTGAGGCTCCCGTCAGCCACCCAGGCCTGAAGGTCGGCCAGCGCCTGCTCCCGCTTGTCGTCGAAGTCCATCACCACGAAACCGCGCAGGTTCAACCGTTTGGTGACGATCAGGCCCGGAATGCCGCGCGGACCATGTGGTGGTGGTGCGCCGTCGTACTGCGAGAGCGCGCCGCAACAGGCGATGCGGCCAAAGTTCTTCATGGCGAACAGGCAGGCCTCGAACACATCGCCGCCGGTGTTGTCGAAATAAACGTCGATGCCATCGGGGACCGCCGCGCGCAGTTGGCGCTTGAAATCCGGAGACTTGTAGTCGACCGCGGCATCGAACCCGAGTTCCTCGGTCAACCAGCGACCCTTTTCCTCGCCACCTGCGATGCCCACGACCCGGCAGCCTTTGATTTTGGCAATCTGACCGACGATGGAGCCTACCGAGCCGGCAGCGGCCGACACCACGACCGTCTCGCCCGCCCTGGGCTGTCCGCACTCGAGCAGGCCGAAATAGGCGGTCAGGCCTGCGACGCCATAGACGCTGAGCAGGTGGGTTTCAGGTTGGAGGTTCGGCAGCGCCTTGAGGTGTTTGCCGGGCAGCGTGGCATATTCCTGCCAGCCTGCATCGGCGAAGACGAGGTCGCCTGCCTTCAGGTGCGCCACCCTGGAGGTCACAACCTCGGCCAACCCGCCGCCAGCCATGACCTGGCCAGAGTTCAACGCGGAGCGATAGGTCGCGCCCTGCATCCAGGCGCGGTTGGCGGCGTCGAGTGTAATGTAGCTGGTCCGGACCATCACCTCGCCCTCGTCAGCGGACGGCATCTCACCCACCTTTAGCGCGAAGTGGTCCTGGGCGAGCTTGTCGCCCTGGGGAAGGCGATCCAGCACGATCTGTCGATTGGTCATGGCGTTCTCCCGTTGTGTTGTCGCGACGGGGTCATCTGGCGCGCCACGCCGCCAGACGCGCATTCGCGTCGG
>JANNFM010000507.1:0-8136 GCA_031379795.1 Alphaproteobacteria bacterium | reverse complement strand
CCTGTTCTCGGAAATGGACGAGGTGCTGGGCGAGGCGGCCGTGGATGCCGTGGCGCTGGATCTCGGTGTCTCCTCCATGCAGATCGACGAGGCCGAGCGCGGCTTTTCGTTCATGCACGACGGCCCGCTGGACATGCGGATGGGCGGCGAGGGGCCAACCGCTGCAGAGTTGGTAAACACGGCACCGCAGGACGAACTGGCCCGGATTATCTTCGTCTATGGCGAGGAGCGTGAGAGCCGCCGCGTCGCCCGCGCCATTGTGAAGCGTCGTGCCGAACAGCCTTTCACGCGCACCCTTGAGCTGGCCGATTTCGTTGAGCGTGCCCTGGGAGGGCGTCGCGGCGCCAAAATCCATCCGGCGACCCGAACTTTTCAAGGGTTGCGCATCGCTGTGAATGAAGAGCTGTCGGAGCTGGAGGCCGGTCTGATGGCTGCGGAACGGGCCCTGAAAGTCGGCGGCCGCCTCTGCGTTGTGACCTTTCACTCGCTTGAAGACCGCATCGTGAAGAACTTCCTGTCGGTGCGCGCCGGGCGCAGCCCCGGTGGTTCGCGCCATGCGCCGGAGCTCGCCAAAGGCGCGCCGCCCAGCTTCAGTCTTGTGTTTAATGGCGCCCGCGCCCCGACTGACATGGAAACCAAGGCCAATCCGCGTGCGCGATCTGCCAAGCTTCGGGCTGCAGTGCGAACCGATGCGCCCGTCTGGAGGGTCGCGGCATGAACGTCTTCACGCGCAAGATCCGTGGCTTCCGACTGCTGGATCTGGTGGGCGTCAGCCTGCTGGTCTTCATCATTCTGGGGGTCTATCTGGCCAAGACGCTGGCCGGACGTGAGCGTGCGGAAATCGCCAGCGTCGAACGCCTGATCAAAACCGAGAAAGCGCGCATCCGTCTGCTGCAGGCCGAGGTCGCCCACCTGGAGCAGCCGGGTCGGATCGAACGGTTGTCGGTCGCTTACCTGAAGATGGAGTCGGTTCCTGCCAGCCGCGAAGCCACAGCTGCGCAGTTGGCTGATCTGGCGCGTGCGGGACCAGCGCCCAAGGCTGACGCGGTGTCTGCCGTCGCGACCATGGTCGACGGAACTGGCGCCGTGCCCGGTGTTCCTCCACCGCCTCCGGCCGAGGCCAGACCGGCCCAGATGGCGGAGGCGACGCAATGAGCCTCAATCAGCCGGCCCTGGGTCGCCCCGGACTACCTCGCTGGCTGATTGAACGCATCTGGGGCCTCGAGCATGCGTTCGAGCGCGCCCGGGCCTCTGGCCGCGTTGAGGACGATACTCGCCTGCGCATCTTCTTTGTGCTGGTCCTGTTTTCACTGTTCTTCATCACCCTGGCGATCGGGGCGACGCGAGCCGCAGTGTTCACAGACGCCGCGCGCAACATCGGCATGGTCGCGCCTGTTGGCGCATCGCGCGCTGACCTGGTGGATCGCAACGGTCGCATGCTGGCGGCCAATCTGGTGCACTACGGCCTCTATATCGATCCCCGCGAAATCTGGGACCAGGTCGAGACCCGCCGGGGTTTGCTGCAGCTGCTTCCGGATCTTGACCCGGCCCGCCTGGAGCGCGCCCTGCGAGGCCACCGACGGGTGTTCGTGCTGGGCGCCCTCAACCCCGGGGATCGCAATCGGGTCCACGCGCTTGGCCTGCCTGGCGTCAGCTTTGAGCCCGAGCAACATCGGGTCTATCCGCTGGGGACGACCGCCGCCCACATCATCGGCTTTTCCGACAGTGGCGGTGAAGGCCTGGCTGGCGCAGAGGCGGCGTTCAACGAGGAAATCCGTTCGGCTTCGGTGAATGGAGGAACCATTCCTCTCTCCATCGACCTGCGGGTCCAGGGCGCCCTTGAGGACGAAATCTACAAGGCCGTGGCGGAGTTCACGCCCCGAGGCGCGGTCGGCATCGTCACCGACGTCCAGACCGGCGAGATCCTGGGCATGTCAAGCTGGCCGGTGTTCGATCCGAACAAGCCTGGAAAATCCAGCGAGTACAGCCGGACCAATCGTGCGGCGGCATCGGTGTTCGAGATGGGCTCGACGTTCAAGGGCTTTACGGTCGCCATTGGCCTCGATAGCGGTGTGGCCGCGCCGGACAGCAAGTTCGACGCGCGCTTTCCCTACAAGCTCGGCTACCGGACGATCCACGACTATCACGCGGCCCGGAAGATTTTGAGCCTGGTCGAAGTGTTCCAGCATTCGTCAAACATCGGCACGGCCAAGCTTGCGGAGAGTGTTGGTCCCGAGAGAATGTCACACTATTTCAATGGTCTGGGCCTGACGTCTCCGGCCAAAGTTGAGCTACTGGAGAGTGCGCGACCGCTGACGCCCAAGGTCTGGAATGATGACGCGGTGGCCTCGACGTCCTTCGGCCACGGTATCAACGTCAGTCCGTTGGCGCTCTCGCGGGCCTATGGTGCGGTGCTGAATGGCGGCCGCTTGATCCCGATGACCATCCGCAAACTGCCGGAAGGCGCGAAGGTCGGCGGCCCACGGGTTATGTCGGAAAAGACCTCATTTCAGATGCTGTCGATCATGCGGGCGAACGTCACCGGCGGCAGCGGCAAGTCGGCCAATGTCCCGGGGCTTTCGGTCGGTGGCAAGACGGGCACAGGCGAGAAATACGATCCGGCAATCCGCGCCTATAGCCATGCCAAACAGGTCTCGTCCTTTGCGGCCATCTTTCCCACCACTGGCGGCATCGATACAAAACGCTATTTCGTCCTGGTCCTGCTGGACGAGCCGCATGGCACGGCCAAGAGCGCCGGATACGCGACGGGCGGCTGGGTCGCAGCCCCGGCGGCGGGGCGGATCATCGAGCGGATCGCACCCTTCCTGGGCGTCCAACGGCGCAACGATCAGGTCCAGGCGATCCCCGTCGAGGAGCCTGTCCTGGCGGACGCGGCCGAAGCGCAATGACCGTGCGCCTCACCTCACTGGTCAAACGCCATCTGGGCGCCGACCCTGAGATCACCGGCGTGACGGCCGACAGCCGCAAGGTGAAGCCCGGCTTCCTGTTCGCCGCACTTTCCGGCGCGCAGACCGACGGGGCTGCATTCGCAGCCAAGGCTGTGGAGGCCGGCGCAGCGGCAGTGTTGGCGAGTGAGGACCTCAATCTCTCGGTGCCGACCCTCGTCTGCCGCGACCCGCGCCGGGGCTATGCGCTGGCGGCTGCCAACTTCTGGGGGCGTCAGCCTCAGACCTGCGTGGCGGTGACCGGCACAAACGGCAAGACCTCGGTGGCCACCTTTTGTCGGCAGATGTTTGCTCATGCCGGACATGTGTCGGCCAGTATGGGTACGCTGGGCGTCACAGTGTCGCGACCCGGCGGCGCGGTCGACCAGATCACGCCGCCCGGCCTGACCACGCCGGACGCTGGCGACGTCGCCGAACTCTTGATGCGGATCAGCCAGTTGGGCGTCACCCATTTCGCGATGGAGGCCTCGTCACATGGCATCGACCAGCGACGCCTCGATGGCGTGCGGCTGTCGGCGGCGGGCTTTCTCAACCTGACCCAGGACCATCTTGACTATCATGGCACGATGGAGGGCTATCGCGGCGCGAAGCTGCGGCTGTTTGAGCAACTGATGCCACGCGGTGCGACGGCGGTGCTGAACGCCGACTCCGAGGCCTTCCCGTTCTTTGCTGCAGCCTCGGTCGTGTCAGGTCAGCGCGTGATGAGCGTCGGCGAAACGGGCCAGGCCCTGCGCTTGATGGCCCGCACGCTGCTCCCCGACGGTCAGCGCCTGTCGATCCGCGCGGACGGTCGCCTGTACGATGTGCGGCTGCCATTGGTCGGTGCCTTCCAGGCCTCGAACGCCCTCGTAGCCGCGGGTCTGTGTCGGGCTGCCGGATTGAGCTACGACGACACGTTCGCCGCGCTTGAAAAGATCGATGGCGCGCCGGGTCGTTTGCAAAGGGTTGGCCAAGGTCCACGAGGCGGCGAGGCCTATGTGGACTATGCCCACACACCTGACGGTCTGGAGACGGTGTTGCGGGCGCTGCGGCCCCACGTGCGTGGCAAGCTGATCGTTGTGTTCGGTGCGGGCGGTGACCGCGACACGACCAAGCGTCCGTTGATGGGTGGATTCGCCGCAAGCCTCGCCGATGTGGCCATCGTTACCGATGACAATCCGCGTTCCGAGGTTCCCGGCGCTATCCGCGCCGCCATCCTCGCCGGCGGCCAGGGGATGATCGAAATCGCAGATCGTCGCGAAGCCATACGGGCGGCGACCGCGTTGCTCCAGGACGGCGACATTCTGGTGGTGGCCGGCAAGGGCCACGAACAGGGTCAGATTGTGGGCGGCACTGTCTACCCGTTCGATGACGTCGCGGAGACTTTGAAGGCTCTGGAGCTGGTCCATGGTTGACCCGGCTGCGCCGCCCGCCTTGTGGACCTCCAGGGAGATTGCAGCGGCGACCGGTGGATCAGGCCAGGGCGAATTTTCCGCCACAGGGGTCTCGATCGATACCCGAAGCCTCGAGCCGGGAGATCTGTTTGTGGCGCTGACCGGCGCGCGGGACGGTCATGAGTTTGTCGATCTGGCGATGCGCAAGGGTGCGTCGGGCGCTCTGGTTGCCCAAAACGTAGCTGCGCCCTGCCTGGTGGTCGGCGACACACTTGCCGCGCTCGAAAAGCTGGGCGTCGCTGCACGCAAGCGGGCGGTGCAGGCGCGGCGAGGGGCGGTGACGGGCTCCGTCGGCAAGACGAGTGTGACACAGGCGGTGATGGAAGGCCTGAAGCTGGCAGGCCCTGCCCATTCGTCGATCAAGTCGTACAACAACCACATCGGGGTTCCCCTGACATTGGCCCGGATGCCACAAGACACCGCGCGCGCGGTGTTCGAAGTCGGCATGAACCACGCCGACGAGATACGACCGCTGACACGCATGGTCCGACCCCATGCTGTGCTCGTGACGACAGTCGGCCCCGTACACACGGAAAACTTCCCTGATGGCGAGCTGGGCGTGGCCAGAGCCAAGGCCGAGATTTTCGAGGGCCTCGAGCCCGGCGGCGTGGCGATCCTGAACGCGGACAACAGCTGGTACGACTTGCTGAAAGCGGAGGCTCTGAACGCCGGGGCGGTTGTTCGCACGTTTGGCGCAAACACCGGGTGTGATGCTCAGCTGCTTGACTTCGCTGTCTCGGGCTCAACGGCGATGATTTCGGCCCGCTGGCGCGGCAAGGTGCTGGACTTTCCGATTCTGCAGACCGGGCTCCACTGGGGCCTTAACAGCATGGCCGTGTTGCTGATGCTGGAGGCGCTGGACGTCGGCCTGGATCACGGGCTGGCTGCGCTGGGAGCTTTCGAACCCCTGACCGGCCGTGGGGCTGAGGCAACCGTGTCCATTTCCAACGGCACCTTCACGCTCATCGATGAGAGTTACAACGCCAACCCGATCTCCATGGCTTCGGCCATTGCCACGCTTGGCGCGCGCAAGACGGCCAACCGCCGGATTGTCGCCCTGACAGACATGCTGGAGCTGGGCCCAGAGGCTGCCACATTCCATGCCGACATCGCCGGTGCACTGGAGGCTGCATCAATTGACCTCGTGTTCTGCGCAGGTCCGTTGATGAAATCACTCTGGGACGCCCTTCCGCCGACTCGGCGAGGCGGCTACGCGGAGACGGCCCCGGATCTCGCACCGCGGCTCGCCCAGGCTCTCAGGGCCGGCGATGTGGTGATGGTGAAGGGATCGAACGGATCACGGGCCGGGCTGGTGGCCCAGGCTTTGATCGCGCTCGATGCCGGGGAGATGCGCTGATGTTCTATTGGCTCTACGAACAGTATGCCGCATCCGGCTATGTTCCGATCCTTAATCTCCTGAAATATCAGACGTTCCGCACTGGTCTGGCAATCTTCACGGCCCAGATCGTGGTCGTCGCGCTGGGCTCGCGGTTCATCCGCTGGATGAAGGTGCGGCAGGGCAAGGGTCAGCCGATGCGCGCCGAGGGTATTCAGCGCCATGTGATCGAAAAGGCCGGGACGCCCACCATGGGGGGGGTGATGATCCTGGCGGGCCTGTTTGCAGGCACCCTGTTGTGGTCTGATCTCAGCAACATCTACGTCTGGGCAGTCCTGTTGGTCACGGGCGGCTACGGGTTCGTCGGGTTCCTCGATGACTACGCCAAGGTCACCAAGCAGACGACCGCCGGGATTTCCAGTCGGGCTCGGCTGGGTCTGGAGGCCCTGATCGCTGTCGCGGCCACGGCTCTGATCATTTTGTTCGCCGCCAAACCGCCGGAGAGCCCCGAACTGCTCACCTCAGTCACCTTCCCGATCTTCAAGCAGGTGTTCCTGGACATGGGATGGCTCTATCTGGCCTTCGGCGCCTTCGTGATCGTGGGGGCTGCGAATGCGGTCAACTTTACCGACGGCCTGGACGGCCTGGCGACGGTGCCGGTGATGATCGCCGCCGCGGCCTACGGGCTGATCGCCTATCTGGTCGGCAACTATATTTTCGCCAACTATCTGCAACTGCATTTTGTCCCGGGTGTGGGCGAGCTGGCGGTGTTCAGCGGGGCGCTGATCGGGGCGCTGCTCGGGTTCCTCTGGTACAATGCCCCGCCAGCCAAGATCTACATGGGCGATACCGGCTCGCTGGCGCTGGGCGGCGCGGTTGGCACTATTGCCGTGGCCACCCGGCATGAGATCGTTCTCGCGATCATCGGCGGGCTGTTCGTCGCTGAACTGCTGTCAGTGGTCATCCAGGTCGCCTGGTTCAAACGCACCGGTCGACGGATCTTCCTGATGGCGCCGATCCATCATCACTTCGAGAAGCTGGGCTGGTCGGAGTCGACCATCGTCATCCGCTTCTGGATTGTCTCGATCATGCTGGCGCTGGTCGGTCTCGCCACCCTGAAACTTCGGTAGGGGGTCGATGACAACACCATGATCCCCGTTACAGCCTTTGCCGGAAAGACCGTGGCCGTGTTCGGTCTGGCCCGCACAGGTCTGGCGGCGGCACGCGCTCTGCTGGCCGGCGGGGCCAAGGTGGCGCTGTGGGACGACAAGGCGGCCTCGCGCGATGCGGCCCTGGCCGAGGGCTTTGAGCTGACGGACCTGACCACCGCCGACTGGGCTGACTTCGCCGCCCTGATGCTCTCGCCCGGCGTGCCGCTGACCCACCCGACACCGCACTGGACCGTCGACAAGGCCCGGTCAGCGGGTGTCGAAATTCTTGGCGATATCGAACTGTTTGCGCGGACTGTGAATGCGGCCCCCGAGCACAAGCGCCCCAGGATCGTCGCGATCACCGGCACCAACGGCAAATCTACAACCACCGCCCTGATCGGCCACATTTGCGCCGAGGCCGGCCGCGACGTGCGCATCGGCGGCAATATCGGCTACGGCGTGCTGGGTCTCGACGACATGCATGGCGGCGCCGTCTACGTGCTTGAACTCTCGTCCTATCAGCTGGACCTGACGTCGAGCCTCAAGCCCGATGTGGCCGTGATCCTGAATATCTCACCGGACCATCTTGAGCGTCACGGCAGCATGGAAGGCTACGTCGCTGCCAAGCGTCGGATCCTCGCCAATCAGGGCAAGGGCGATACTGCTGTGATCGGCGTTGATGACGAGTATGGCGGTCGCATCTGCACCGAGATTACCGCCGCCAACCGCCGCACAATTGTCGCCATCTCGGCCAGCAAGAGCATGGGGCGCGGCGTCTATGTGCTGGACGGCCTGCTCTACGACGCCACCGGCGAGCGCACCGCCGAGGTCGGCGACCTGAAGCGGGCCCGGTCGCTGCCCGGCCGGCACAACTGGCAGAACGCCGCTGCCGCCTATGCTGCGGTGCGGGGACTGGGCATCGATGCTGGCCAGGCTGCACGCGCTCTGATGACGTTCCCGGGCCTGGCCCATCGCATGGAAACCGTCGGCGTGATCGGCAAGGTGCGGTTCGTCAACGACAGCAAGGCCACCAACGCTGACGCCGCGCGCCAGGCGTTGTCCAGTTATCCCAAGGTCCACTGGATTGTCGGTGGCCAGCCCAAGACCGGCGGCATCGACGACCTGGCCGACCTGTTCCCCCGCGTCGCCAGGGCCTACCTGATCGGAGAGGCCGCGCCGGCTTTCGCCATGACCCTGGCCGGGCACGCCGAAGCAGCTCCGTGCGGCACCATCGAGGCCGCGACCCTGGC
>JANNFM010000484.1:0-18820 GCA_031379795.1 Alphaproteobacteria bacterium | reverse complement strand
ATTCACGACCACGGTGATCCTGGGTCCCCCGGACAAGCCGGGGGATGACGAGCCTGTTTTGGGAGGGGTCTGTGCCAGGCGGAAGCGAAGCGGCAGAGCCCACAGCTTCGCGTTCTCACTATTGATCACCAATCCCCCGAGGGGAAAATGGTGGGTGCTGGGGGATTCGAACCCACGACCCGCTGATTAAGAGTCAGCTGCTCTACCAACTGAGCTAAGCACCCGTCCCGACGCTGGCCCGGAGGGTTCAGCGCGAGGGCGCGGAAAATACGCAATACCGCGCCTTTGGCAAGGCGCGTTTCACGTAAGGCCGAAAGAATGACTACGGCGGGCGGTTGACACGTGTCCGCCCGCCGCAGCCCCTTCGCAGGAATGTTGTGTCAGGTGCCTGCGAAGGTGAGCGATTGGCGGCGACGACGGAGCATCGCACCCGCACTGCCGAAGCCGAGGATCATGAGTGCCCAGGTGGTGGGTTCGGGGATGGCAGTCTGCGACTGGAAGGTCAGCGACATGCCTTCGACGGTGTAGTTGGCCGTCAGTGCGGCGATACCGGATGCTGTCAGTGAATTGATCGCGAAAGGAACGCCAGTGGGCGATGCCGCAGTAATGAAGTTGAGGCAGTTGCCACAGCCAGCGTCGCGCTCAATCATATCGCCGTTCACGAACACTTTGCCGTTCATGATATTGCCGGGGACCGAGCCGCCGATAAAATCAAGGCCAAACAACATATCGGCATTGGCCGGCACAACGAACGATCCACCCGTCACTGTGACTTCAGCCTGGATTTCATCTCCATCGTGAATGACGAACGGAAAACCGAGGGGGTCGTTTGGATCTGTGAAGCTGAGGACAAGCTGACCCGCTTGGCGGATTAGCCCAGGAATGCTGGTGTTCTGGGTCGTAATGCTTGAGGCATCTCCAGTGAGCTTAAGGACAATGACCGCCGCATTGGCAGACGAGGCCAAAAGCGTTGCGCCGAGCACAACCCCTGCAAAAAATCGCTTCATGAATTTACTCCGCACTTCAACACCGGGGTACGACCGCTCGTATGACGGACTTCCGATGATGAGTTTCGCGCGGCAATCGGCCACGGGGTACCTCACGATTCCGGGGGGTTGACCGGGTGCGTTCTCATTTGGTCCCGGTCTTGCTAGACTGCGGGCAGAGTTGGCCGAGGCAGATGCCTGTCCCATGTTGAAGCGTGCCCTGGATATCGCCGAGGCGGCGATCACAGCGCCGACGCCGGAAGCGGCGAGCGAGGGCTTTTTTGCGTCGCTGGGCGATCTGGGCGCATCCTATCTGCAGACCCGGATCTATCGACGGCCGCTGGTGTCGCTGACCTCGACCTCGCACTTTGCCGCCGGCGGGATCATCACGCGGATCGCACCCGATATCTGGTGCGCGGGCGGTGCGGCGTTCGACTATGTGTGTTTCGAAAACAATCCGCTGCTGGAAGCGATCCGGGGCGGGCAGACCCGTTACATGTTCACCGACTTCGCGCCGCGAGAGCAGGCATCTTACGGGGCCTACTGGGACGCCATGAGCGAGGCCGTGATCGCCGAGGCGGTTTGCGCCACGTCCTATGGCCGACACCGGACAATTGCATCGCTGCATCTGGGGTTCCGTGATCCGGACCTGGCGCCAGGCGACGCGCTCGCCATCCAGTTGGCCGGATTGATGCTGACCGAGCGCCTGATGACCTTTGCCGCACCGCCCGAAGCCGATGAGATCAAGCTGACAGACCGCGAGCGCGACGCGTTGGCGTGGGTGGCCGAGGGCAAGTCGGATTGGGAAATCTCGATGATCCTGGGTGTGGCGGAATCGACGGTCCGCTTTCACGTGGACAATGGTCGGAAGAAACTGGGCGCGGTGAACCGGGCCCAGGCCGTGGCGCGTCTGGCGGCTGCCAGGATGCTATGACTGATCGTCAGGGGCCGGTGTAGAGTTCGCCTAACGACATGGCGGCCTTGCCCCGGGCCTGGTCCAGCAGGTCGCGCACGGCGGCCGCGGCCGCGATGGCGTCACGTTTCCCGTCCATTCGGGCCAGGGCCTGGCGCAGCAACGTCGGCTCGGTCGGTGTCGAGATCGCGACCACACTGTCAACCCCGAACGGCGCCGAAGCGCGGGTTCTGGCCATCACCACACGCACCTGACCGGCGGCCAGCTTGCCGTCGCCGTCGCCCTCCAGCGGATAGAGCCGCTGGACCGTCCCGTCCCCGGCCAGGTTGAAGGCCGTCAACCAGGCGGCATCGCCCTTGTGGGTGACGGCCAGATCGACGCTCTCGCCGTTTTTGTAGAGCTGGCCCTGCTTTCGCGGACCGATGTCCACACGCAGCACACGTTCGTTGGCAGAACCCGAGAGTTCGCGCACCGCGCGGCGTTTGTTGATGACGCCGGTCAAAGCCTCGGCGCTGGTGAGCCTTTCGGCGATGCGGTCGCCGTGGCTGTCGGTGACCCAGCCTTCCGTGGCCGACCATGTCAGGTCCGGTGATCCACGGGGGATCGACGCCCAGGGGCCGCGACCGGCCAGAATGTCAGCAGCCTGATCATCGGCGGCTTTGACCTCGATGGGGCGATCCGCCGCCGGGGCGACCTTCAAGGGCTGAAAAATGACGCTGCGCTCGTTGCGCGCGGGCACCGAGGCACTGGCCCACTGACGGGTCGAGGAGAGCTCTCGCGTGCGGGTCTCGAGGCTGGAGGCCAGCTCCGCCAGTGACAATTGTCCGTCGTCGTCGGCGTCGGCTGTCAGATGTCCGTTGGCGCGGCGGTCCTGCAAAGCCCCTTCCAGGGCGTAGGTGAGCAGGCCTCGCGATGGCGAATCGCCAAGTGGCAGCGGCCCCTCCAGCGCGAACTGGTCGTCCTGGGCGGCACCCACATAGACCAGGTTCGGCGGATCCTCGGCTGACGGCGCGATGGCGGCGGCGTCCGGCGGTCCGACCGGTAGGGTCAGCGCCATGGGATTGGTCAGGGCATTGCGGCCCTTGAACCGCGATGGTGCGGTAACGGCGCGATTCAGGGTGCCCGAATGACAGGCGTCGGCGATCTGCAGCACGTTCACGCTGGTGGGGAAGAAGTTCATCAGCCAGCCGCGAAGGTCGTTGTCCAGGATGAACTGGTTCGCATCGGGCCGGGCGACGCTGAAGCCGCCCAGGGCCATGAACTCGTCCATGCCGTCGGCTTCGGTGGGGTCGCGGGCTTTGGCCTGGGCCCCGTGACCGGCGTAGAAGAAGATCACCCAGTCGCCGGGCCGGGCGCGCTTGCCGACGGCTTCCAGGGCGCTTCGGATACCGGCCCGGTCAGCTTTGCCGTCGCGCAGAACGACGATGTCCCTGGCCCCCTGCGCTTACAGCAGGGTCTTCAGCGCCGCTGCATCATTTGGCGGCCCCTCAAGCGATGGGATCGGCGCAGTGTATTCCGAAACGGCTACCAGCACGGCGCGGATCTCGGCCTGCGCCGGGGCGCATAGCATCAGCGACATCGCCGCCGCCCCGCCTGCGATCAACCTCCGCATCGTTAGTCTCCCGCTTCGGATAGCCGCGTCAGTTTCGCGCCCGCAGGCCGCGTTCACAAGGATTCACTGTCGATGTTACGGATTGCGGCGAACCGTAGAGGCAATCCCGCCTCGGCCTGCATGACTTTGCAGGTCGTGCGGTACGCGATACTGACAGCTACCTCGGCTGGGGGTGTCAATTTTTTGGGGAGAGCTGACCGCCCATGAGCGGAACCCGGGCGGAAGAGATCGCCGGCGTTCGGCCGATCCTGCGGCGCGTGGTGGCCAACGCCGGCATACTGCTGGGCGGGCGAACGCTGAACGCGGTGTTCAGCCTGGCCTATGTGGCGATTGCGGCCCGCGCCCTGGGGGTCAAGGAGCTGGGGGTTCTGGTGCTGATCCAGGCCTTTGCGCAGTTCCTGGGCGAGGTGGTCAAGTTCCAGTCCTGGCAGACGATACTGAGGTACGGCACGCAACCGCTGGCCGAAGGGCGCACCGTCGATTTTCAGCGGGTGTTGCGGTTGACCGTGATCCTCGACCTGTCCAGCACGGTTCTGGGGATCGCCATCGGGGTTCTGGGCTCAGTGCTGCTGGCGGACCGGTTGGGCTGGACAACGGGGCAGGCCCCGGTGGCCGCGCTCTATATGGTCACGATCGCCTTCATGGTTTCGGCGACACCGCTGGGTTTGCTCAGGCTGTTTGATCGATTCGATGTGATGGCCCGGCAGGCCGCGTTGATCGCTTTTCTGCGGCTGGTCGGCAGTGCTGTGGCATTTTGGCTCAAGGCGCCGGTCGAGGGGTTTCTGCTGGCCTGGGCAGTGGGCACCTTGGGCAGCTGGCTCTATCTGGCGGGTTCGGCCTATGGCGAATTGCGCAAGCGCGGCCTGACGAGCGGGTTCTCGTGGCGGGGACCCCTTGCCGAGGGAATGCCGGGCGTCTGGCGGTTTGCGTGGAACACGAACCTGTCGAGTACCCTGGAAGTCGCCTTCACTCATTTGGCGACCTTGATGGTGGGTGGGCTGGTTGGACCGGCGCAGGCCGCGTTCTGGCGGGTCGGTCGTCAGGTCGCTGACGCCATAGCAAAGCCTGCCAAGTTATTGATTCCGGCGCTTTATCCGGAACTGGCGCGGTTGCAGGCCGAAGGCCGCGATGTCGCGATGTGGCGGCTGGCGCGCAACGTCGGCCTGTTGGCCGGCGCCGTCGGCACGGTCCTTCTGGCGATCAGCGCCCTGGCCGGTCCCGCCCTGCTCGGCACCGTCATGGGCAAGGGTTTTGCCTCGGCCGCAGACGTCATGACCTGGCAGGTCGCCGCCGCCGTGATCGGCGTCTTCGCGCTGCCGCTGGAGCCGATGCTGATTTCACTCGGCAAACCGGGCCTCGCCGTCAGGGTGCGGCTGGTGGTCAGCGCGGCCTTTCTGGCGATCCTGCCCTTTCTCGTGGCACGGTTCGGCCTTATAGGCGCGGGCGCAGGCTTGGTTGCTGCGGCGGCTGCACTTGCCCTCGGCATGCTCTACTTCATGCTGCGAGAGAACGGGAATCGGCAGGACACGAAAGTGACCCCTCCCGGCCCGGACAGTCTGAAAGGCGACGATTGACCCCGACCCCCACCTCCCCTGATCGGCCGTTCCATCTGGATGGCTTTGCGACCCTGACCGATGCCCTGGATTTCGCGGCGAAAGGCCCGACCGGGGTAAATATCTATGGCCTGCGCGGCGAACTGATTGCGCCCATCCCCTATGCGGAACTGCGAGCGCGGGCCCGGGCGTTGGCGGGGCGCTTCCTGGCCGCGGGCCTGAAACCCTTTGATCGGGTAGGGCTGGTGGCAGAGACCGATGCGGACTTTGTGGTCGCTTTTTTTGCCTGCCAGTATGCCCGACTGACGCCGGCGCCCCTGCCCCTGCCCGCGCCGCTGGGCGGCCGCGAGGCCTATGTGGAACAGATTACCCGGATGCTGGCCTCGGCCCAGGCGGCAGCGGTGTTTGGCTCGGAAGCCCTGTTGCCCTGGCTGAAGACGGCGGCAGACGCGGCGGGCGCAAAGATCGCCCTCCAGATTTCCGATCTGCCGGACGCCGACGCAATGGATCTGCCCGCACCGACGCCGGACGACCCTTGCTATGTGCAGTTTTCGTCGGGCAGTACGCGCAACCCAACCGGCGTGCTGTGTACCCATCGCGCCTTGATGGCCAATGCGATGGCGATCACCAAACACGGTCTGAAGGTGGTTCCGCAGGATCGCGCGCTGTCGTGGTTGCCGCTCTACCACGACATGGGACTGGTCGGGTTCATCCTGAGCCCACTGGCCGCCCAGATGACCGTCGACCTCCTGCCCACCGGCGCGTTTGTGCGCAGACCGTTGTTGTGGCTGGACCTCATGTCGACGAACAAGGCCACGATTTCGTACAGCCCGACCTTCGGCTATGAACTCTGCGCGCGTCGGGGTGACGGCACCCGCGAGGGTCTGGACTTGAGTTGCTGGCGGATCGCAGGCTGCGGCGGCGATATGGTTCGACCCGGCCCGCTGCTTGGGTTCGCCGAGCGCTATGCCTCGGCGGGTTTCAGCGACAAGGCGTTCGTAGCCAGCTACGGCATGGCAGAAGCGACACTCGCGCTGACAATGGCGGCTCCGGGCAAGGGCCTGCGGTTTGACACCGTGGACGTCGACCGGATGGAGCGCGACGGCCAGGTGAAGCCGGGCTCCGGCGAACGGACCCGTGCCTTCGTCCGGTGTGGTGCTGTCTTGCCGGCCCACGAGCTTGAGGTTCGAGATCCGGCGGGGGCTCCAGTTCCCGAGGGACGGGTCGGCCAGGTCTTCGTTCGCGGACCCAGCCTGATGCGCGAGTATTTCGGAGACCCCGAGGCCACGGCCCGCGCTTTGGGAGCCGACGGCTGGCTGGATACAGGCGACCTTGGCTACCTGGTGGATGGCGAGATCGTGCCGACAGGTCGCGCCAAGGACCTCATCTTGTTGAATGGTCGCAATGTCTGGCCGCAGGACCTGGAATGGTCGGCCGAGTCCGAGGTTGAGCGGCTGCGCAGCGGCGATGTCGCTGCGTTTTCTGTCGACCAGGACGCGGGCGAGCAGCTCGTGGTGCTGGTACAGGCCCGCAGCAGCGATCCTGAGGTCCGGAACGCTCTGATCAGCGACGTCGCTGCAGTTCTGCGGGCGCGCCACGGGGTTGAGGCCCGGGTAGAACTGGTGGGCGCCCACGCCCTGCCCCAGACGTCCTCTGGCAAGCTGTCTCGCTCCAAGGCCCGCAACCTCTTTCTGGCCGGAGCCTTCCGACAGGAAGAACCCGTCTGACCGGTCGGCTCGCAGCCATTACGGGAGCCACCGGCTTCCTTGGCCGCTGGATCGTGCGTGTCCTGGCTGAGGAAGGCTGGCGCATTCGGGTCCTCGCCCGGCGCGATCCAATTGACCCGCTCTGGCGCGAGTTGGTTCCGGAAGTCGTGGTGGGCGACGTCAGCAACGGCCCGGCCCTGTCGCGGCTTTGCGCCGGTGCGGACGTGGTGATCCATGCCGCGGGACTGGTGAAGGCTCGGTCCCGAGCCGCGTTCGATGCCGTCAACGTCGAGGGAGCGAGACAGGTCGCCGTCGCCGCAGCCGAGGCGGCGCATATTGTGCTGGTTTCAAGCCTGACGGCCCGTGAACCAGGACTTTCGCACTACAGCGCCAGCAAACACGCCGGTGAGGTCGCGATGGCTCAAATCATCGGGAATCGGCTGACCGTGGCGCGACCGTGCGCGATCTACGGACCGGGGGACCGCGAGCTGCTCGCGGTGTTTCAGGCCGCAGATTCGCTGCCGATGCTACCGATCCTCAGCGCAACAGGGCGGATCGCGATGATCCATGTTGAGGACGCTGCGCGCCAGATCGTGGCGTTGTGTTCCGAACACCCACAGGGTTGGACATACGAGCTCAGCGACGCCCGAATCGACGGCTACTTCTGGCGCGAACTGATGGCCGAAGCCGCGCGTGCCTGCGGCACGTCGCCGCGGTTGGTCGCGATACCGCCTGCCGTGATCCAGGCCATCGGAATCACAAATGATTTCACAAAGCTGCTGGGGGGAACGCCCATGCTCACTTCCGCCAAGGCGCGCGAACTTTTGCACGAAAACTGGGCCATCGCCCCCGATCAGGGTCCAGCTTGCAGTCCGACCCCGATTTACGATCTGAAGTCAGGCTTTGCCCAGACCGTCGCCTGGTACCGCACTGCGGCATGGATGAAACAATGACCACGGTTTCGTGACCAGTTCGCGAACCAAAGGTGGAAAATTCGCGCCAATATGATTAGCTAGGCCGCTGGTGTAGACGTTTGAAGAGCCAATGGGGGGCTCGCGCATGGTTGAACTGGCGACGGACCTGACGGTTCGCGAGGTTGCGCGGGCCGCCGAGACGGTCCTTGGCCGCAGCGTTCAGGTGACCCCGGAAACCGACATTGCGCGAGATCTTGCCGTGGATTCACTTGCACTTATGAACATCGTCATGGAGCTTGAATATCGATTTGATCTTTCGATTCCTCTTGACCGACTGGCGACCGTGCAAACGGTCGGCGATCTCTCCGAATTGATCAACAAGCTGCGGATAAAGGCCTAACCATGGGGTTGCTTGACAAGCACTTGGGCTATCGCGCCCCGCTGGATGCAATCCGCGCGGCCGGAGCCGATCCGTCATCCGTGCGATTCGACGCCGTGCTGTCCCCGACAGAGGGCGTTCTGGATGGCAAGCAGGTGATTCTGCTGGGCACCAATAACTACCTCGGTCTGACCTTTGATGCGGATTGCATTGAGGCTTCGGCGGACGCCGTGCGCCGATGGGGAACAGGCACTACAGGGTCCAGGTTCGCGAACGGCACCTACAGCGGCCATACGGATCTCGAACAGTCGCTGGCCAGGTTCTACGGTCGCAAGCATGCGATGGTGTTCACTACCGGGTATCAGGCCAATCTTGGCGGCATCTCGGGCCTGGTGGGTCGCGGCGACCACCTCATTCTCGACGCCGACAGCCATGCGTCGATCTATGACGCAGCCCGCTTGAGTCAGGCGGAAGTGATCCGCTTCCGGCACAACGACCCGGAAGATCTCTACAAGCGCCTTCGCCGAATGGGCGACCAGGCGAAGGGCAGCCTGATTGTGGTCGAGGGCATATATTCCATGATGGGCGACGTCGCCCCGCTCAAGGAAATGGTCGCAGTCAAGAAGGAGATGGGTGCCTATCTGCTTGTCGACGAGGCTCACTCCATGGGCGTCCTGGGCGAAAAGGGACGCGGGCTGGCGGAAGCGGCCGGCGTCGAAGACGATGTTGACTACATCATCGGCACCTTCTCGAAGAGCCTTGGCGCCGTCGGCGGATTCCTGGTTTCGGACGAAGAAAACTTCGACCTGCTGCGGATCGTTAGCCGCCCCTACATGTTCACCGCGTCCCTGCCGCCAGCGGTGATCGCCTCGACCCTTGTGGCGCTGAAGCGCCTGGAGACGGACGCCAGCCTGCGCACCCAGTTGTCGGCCAACGCTGACCAGCTCTACGACGGCCTGCGAGAGATGGGTTACGCGGTCGGCCCCCACGCCAGCCCGATTACCGCGGTTGTCATGCCGGACCAGGCCATGGCGGTCACGATGTGGAACGCGCTGCTGGCCAATGGCGTCTACCTGAACCTGGCGATTCCGCCGGCAACGCCGAACAACCTTTCCCTGCTCCGCTCCAGCGTGAGCGCGGCCCATACACCGGAACAGATCAACACGGTCCTGAAGGTGTTCGAACGTCTCGGCCTGGAATACGGGCTGCTCAAGCGTCCGCGACGCGCATCAGCGTAACGTCAGCCGCTCAACGGTTCCTCATCGCGCGTTGCTCGCGGCGCAACTGAAGCCACGCGCCAGGTGCTGCCAGCAATGGAAACCGTTCGGCAAACGTCGAGACCTTGATCACCACACCTGTGTGGCGCTCGATCTTCCACGCGGCGTAGCGCGCAGCACCATCGAAGGTGAACGCCGCCTTGGCCAATCGCGCAATGTTGAGCGGCTTTCCGGCGAGGCTGACGAGACCCCATCCCGGTAGTCCCCGCTTCACCGGCGAGAGCATTCCATTTGCGGTCTCGAAGGCGACCTGTCCCGCCATCCAGGCCAACGGCAGCAGGGTGTCATAGCGTTCAGCGCCGGCCGCCATGACGGTATCGGCCCGGCCAACAGCCTCCACCCGAAACTCGGCCGCATAGGTCTTGCGGAATAACGCACTCCAGAAGTCGGCCGCCGGGCCGCGTGCAGGGCCGAGAGCAGCAGCGTAACGCGCTGCCGTGACAACCGCAGCGATGCAGGCCTCGGCGACCTCGCGAGCCGCTGCCGCGTCGACGCTCCAGACCCGTTGGGTTGGCTGGACAAACCGCGCCCAGATGGTGGTATCGAACGTTTGACCCCGCGCGGCCCGACAAAACGTCGAGAGTGGCAGAGTAGCGACTTTGGCGCGCAACAGTTCGCCGCCAATCTCAATCTCATGATAGCTGACTTCCGGCCAAAGGAAGCGCTCCAGCAGACCTCGCGGGCCCCGCCGATGCGGTCCTCGTGTCAGGCGGTAGAAGTCGAGGATGCCTGAGAGGTCGCCGGTGCGAAGGGTCGATCCATAGTAGAGGACCGCGACGTCCCGCACCGGATCAGCCAGGGCGTTTGCCAGTTCGACCACCATCGCCGGCGCCGGCGACGCCAGTTCAGCTTCCACCCACGCGTTGAGTGCGTCAGTCACGGGACGACGAACTCCAGTTCGGGGCCCTGCCGAACCGAGTAGACACCGCCCTCGTAGATCTCTCCGTCCAGGACGTAGTTGCCCTGATGGGTGATGTGGAAGATCGAGAGGTCCTGCTGATAGTAGCCGGCCGCAGGCAGCCACGGGGCCGTGTCGCCGCGCAGCAGAATCGGCAAGGCGCTGCCAAACCGGCGCGGGGGTGCGACAATGGCCAGGACCTTGAGGCCTTCCCGTGGAGGACCAAAGGGCTTCAAGCCCAGCGGCAGACGTTTGAGGGTCGACGCCAGCAGCAGGAACCAGGTCTGTTCGGAGGTAGCGGCAAAGGACAACGACATCGCCTCGCCGCGCCGCCACGGATCAGACGGACCGCCCAGGAAGGTGCCGGCCGCTGCGCCGATCATCGTCACGCCAATGGCAGCATTGTCGAAGAGCCCCAGGCCGTGGTTCTTCTGCGCCAGCTGAGTGCCTCGCACGAAGGCTCCCAGACCCAGCAGAAATCCGCGTCGCTCCGGAATCGACTGATTCGCCCGGACGATTTCCAGACAATGGCGACGCTTGACGGGACCACCAGCGTTGGCCGACGCCAGAAGCTGTTCGAGCGTCGTACCCAGCGGCGTTCCGATGTCGATGGCCAGGGCGTTGGTCTTGCCATTGGGTACGACGGCCAGTCGCGGCAGCGTGCCTCCATAGGCCTCAGGCAATCGCGTCATGACCTCGCGCACCGTGCCATCGCCGCCATCGATCACGATCAGGTCGACGCCTTCGGCCTTGAATCGACGCAGCGCTGGAAATAGCTGGGCGGGATCGTCAGGTACGACCTCAAGCACCGCTTCCGAAAGCGGCCGGGGCCCGGCTCTCTGATTCCGGTGGCTCTTCTGATTCCTTATGAGGCCTACCCGGTTCACATCGAGAGCCAGGAAACCACGCGCGCGCGCCCCATAATCAGGGCCTGCACCACCTGAGTGCCGTGCACGACGAGGCAGATGGCGGTCCAGGCCGCGACCAGCAGCAGTCCGATTTCGGGATATCCCAGGAGGAATGCCGGCGTGAGCAACAGCAGGTTTGGATTGCGACGCGCCGTGATCAGCCGAAAGAAACTGTCGAAGGGCCGCCAAGCATGCACGTGAAAGCCGAACAAGCGCATGAAAATGCCCTCTTCCACCCGCTGCAGCACATAGCCAGCGATAATCAGCAAGAGGCATAACTCCGGCCATGGCGGGGGCTGGCCGGTTTGCTGGCAACCGATGTACCAGGCGAACCACCAGAACGGCGGATGGATCAAGTCGATGCCATGGTCAAAAATATTGCCGATCGCCGATGAGGTCAGCGTGACGCGGGCCAGTTTTCCGTCGACCGTATCCAGAAACGTCATAATCCAGGCGCAGACCAGTCCCCACCCGAACTGGCCCTGCCAGAACAGCCAGAAGGCCGCCAGGACGAACATAAAACCTATGAAAGTCACATGATTAGGACGTAGTCCTGCCACGGCGCACCAACGCGTGACAATCCGGGCCGGCACCGGCCACCAGTATTTGGTGACAACATCTGTCACGCCTTTGTAGGACCCCGCGAAGGTGCGGGCCTCGACGGCGGAAACATTGGCGGTCGTCAGGCGCACCAGGACCGGCGGCTCACGCTTTCGAAGCGCACTGTTATAGGCCAGTTCGGCGAGGGAGAGCCGTTGTAGCCCGCCCGGGTCGTCGCCTCGCAGCAAAGCCTCTGCCGCCTCGGTGGCCCGTCCGGCAGGGACATGGGCCGCAACCGCAACGCCGTCGTCAGTCGCCAGAACGGCCCCGGGTCGACCGGCCAGGGTCGCCAGCAGCGCCTCGTCATACACCCAGGTGCCCAGCGCCATCAGGACGTGGCCCTCTGACGGTGGTGCGTCAACAAGGGTCACACCGGCGCGCTTGAACGTGCGCCGCAGGCGCTCGGTCGCCGTCATGCCCCAGATCCGCACGTCGCCGGGGCCCAGGATCATGCCCGCAGGCTTCAGGGGCGCTTCAGTGGTATTTTGCAAAATCTGGACGCGCCTCTCACGCAAGTCGACTGAACCTGATACCGAGCGCCGAACGTATAGGAAAGCACTGGCTCCCTTTTGACCGCCTTTCGTCTGGCCCACATCTCCGATCCGCACCTGCCGCCGCCATCTGCGCCTTTGCGTCCAGGTGATCTGATGTCAAAGCGGCTGATCAGCCGGTTTGCGTGGCGACGCAAGCACACGCGACATTCCAAGGTGGTGCTCGATGCGATCACTGCTGATATCGGCGGCCAGACGGTGGACCACCTGGCAATCACCGGCGACCTGACGAATTTCTCGGTGCCGGAAGAATTTTCGGCCGCGCGGGTCTGGCTGAAAGGCTTGGGAGATCCGACGAACGTCACAGTCAGTCCGGGAAATCATGACGCTCTGGTGGCCAGTGGGGGGCAAATGGACTTCACCGCCTGGCAGCCATGGCTCGGTGACGCCGAGAGCACGGATTTTCCAAACGTCCGTGTTCGGGGTCCGGTCGCCATAGTGAACCTCTCGTCCGCGGTACCGACCCGCGTTCACCTGGCTCAGGGAACCTTGGGCACCCCGCAAGTCGAACGTGCTGAGGCCCTGCTTCAGGAGCTGGGAGCCAGTCGTCTCTATCGCGTCGTTCTGCTGCATCACCCGCTGGTGGAAGGCGTGGTCGCGCGGCGCAAGGCGCTGACGGACAGTGGTGCAATGCGGGCCGCGCTCAGGCGGGTGGGCGCTGAACTGGTGCTGCATGGTCACGCGCATGAGGCCCTGCTTTCGGCTGTCCCCGGCCCCATCTCGGACATTCCAGTGATGGGGATTCCCTCCGCCTCGACGCCGGCCGGGCGACAGGGCGATCAGGCCGCGCGGTGGAACGATATCGAGATTCACCGGGACGGAGATGCCTTCCGGACCCAGGTCACGGTGCGTGAAATCACCGCAGCCCTCGATGTTGTGACAACCGGTCGCTTTGTGCTGGCCTAGAGCGCGACAGCTTCAAGTGGATACCGGCCGAGGCGTCCGTCTCGATATAAGTATATGAAAAAGTATATCTTTTGACCAGATTGGATAGCTCGATCTGATCCAGAGAGGCTCTAACGCATATAGCGCATCTGGACGGACAACGTGCGTTCCGAACCGCCGACGACAAACCGGACCGCGGACAGCGGCGGCAGGCCGACTTTGGTCTCCGGATTGTTCGAAAAGCCGAAGCCCTCGGCCGGCAGGCCGACAATGGTCCGATTGAAATCGCGGTCAGCATTGCTGTCATGATAGATCGCCAAGGCATAGGTCCCCTGCGGAACCCAGAAACAGGCGTTGGTCACCGGTTGCGCGCGGGTTCGGACGCGGGCGAACTTCCCGCCCTTGGCCAGAAAGCGGTTTTTCAGGTTGGGATAGAGGGTCAAGGCCACCTCCCCCTTTGCCGCGCGGACGCCCGTCACCTGGATGGACAACTTTGTCGAGGTTGGACTGCGTACACCCTCGCAGTCGTCGTCAGCAACAGCTGGCGCGGCCACGGCCAGGCTCGCCACCACTGCCAGAATTGTGCACCAGACTTTCATGATCACCACCGGCTCCCTATGATCGCTGCGCTGCACACCGACGCTTCGGATATGGACACTTTGTGACAAACTCCACGGCCTTGAAATTTGGCTACCCCGGGACAAAGATCGCGGAAACCGACCATTGGCTGGTCCTGTTGCGACCGCAACAGCCGACCTACGGCGCTCTCGTGCTGGTTTGCAAGGATCAAGCGACCGCTTTCTCCGATCTCAGCCCTGCTGCATTTGCAGATATGAAACACGCTGTTGTCGGGATTGAGGCGTTGCTTCGCCACACTGTTGCCTATGAGCGGATCAACTACCTGATGCTGATGATGGTCGATCCAGATGTGCATTTCCATGTGATCCCGCGATACAATGGCGAGAGACTGTACGGAACCCACACCTTCAAGGATGTCGGATGGCCTGGCCCTCCGGCTCTTGCGTCCAACGTCGCGCTGGGCGAGGAGGAAGCGGCGGCGCTCGCCGCTGAACTTGCCGCCCGCTGGCGATCATGATCGCCGCGAATCGGGGACCCCTTTGAGCCTCATCGACCGTTATCTGCTGCGCCTGTCGTTCTGGCCCATGGTCGGTGCAATCGGGGTGACGATGATCGCGCTCTTGCTGGAGCGGACGCTGCGGCTGCTCGACATGTTGTCAGCGTCCAGTGATCGCTTTGGTTTTGTGGCCCAACTGGCGGTCAACCTGGTGCCGCACTACGTTGGATTGACGCTGCCGGCGGCATTTTTCCTGGCATTGCTGGTGGTCGTGAACCGGCTGAACCAGGCCTCCGAGGTCGACGCCTTTCTGGCGGCTGGCGTCTCGCTGACCCGGCTGGCGACACCCTATCTCTTTCTGGCAGCAGCCCTGACCGCCGTCAGCCTGCTGGTTTTTGGATTTCTGCAGCCCTACAGCCGCTATGCCTATCGCGCGGTGCTGCACTCCGCGCAGAATGCCGGCTGGAACGGTATGGTGTCGGCAGAAACTATCCTGATCCCGTCGAAAACCCTGACTGTGACCGCCGACGAGGCGGACGCGAGCGGGCAGCAATTGTCGCGCATCCTCATTCGGCGGATCACCCCCCAAGGTCGGGAAGAAATCACCACCGCTGGAATGGCCGAGGTTCGTCGGATGCCGGACGGCAAGAGTGTTCGGCTGGAATTGAAGAACGGCCAACAGTTGCGGTTCAACGCCGACGGTCGACCCGAGGTGCTGAGCTTCAAAGCGTTCTCCATGCAGTTGCCCCTGACCGGCCCTGCGCGCCTGCTACGCGCCCGCGGCGGGGATGAGCGGGAACTGACACTGTTTGAACTGGCGCGGCAGGCCAGCGGCGGAAAATCTTCCATTCCCCGCGAGGCCCTGAAAGGCGAGCTGTATGGCCGACTGGCCAAGGCGTTCGTGTTGCCGCTGTTGACTTTGCTGGGCGTGCCCCTGGGCCTCTCGGCCAAACGTAGCGGGCGGGCGCCCGGTATGATCGTGGGCGGGGTCCTGTTGATGGCGTTCTTCCACGCCGTACAGTTGGGTCAGGGTCTGGCCGCCACGGGCCGGACGTCGGCGGAACTGGCGGTAGGCGGACCCTTCCTTGCCTTCGCCGTTATCGCATTGACAGTCTTTCTGACCAGCCGGAAGCGTCCGGGTGAGACCCCTGTAGGTCGGGTGCTGGAACACCTCTCCGGCCTGATCACCCGGTTGCGGCCCAAGGTCGCGAAAGCGACGCCGGCATGACCCTGTCCACATATCTCCTGAAACTGATGGGCTCGCGGATTCTGGCTGCGTTGGCTGTTCTGGCCGGCGTGCTCCAGATTATTGACCTTCTGGAAGTCACCACCCAGATCCTGGACCGCAATCTGGGCCCAGGCGGCGTGGCCTACTATGCCATGCTGCGCATGCCACGCCTGATCGAGCAGGCCGCACCGCTCGCAGTGCTGGCCGGTTCTCTGTTCGCCTTTGCCAAGCTGGCTGGCGAGAGTGCGGTCACCGCGATGCGCTCGACGGGAATTTCAGCCTACCGGATTACGATGATGGCCGCCCCCTCGGTCGTGGCGCTGGCCCTTCTACAACTGGCGATCGGCACCGTCATCGCGCCGCACACAGACCAGATGCTCAGCGCCTGGTGGCAGGCCAGCGCGCCTCGCGACGCCTCCAAGGCCATTGATCCCGTGACCTTCCGGCTGGGCGATGAGGTGGTGGTCGCGGTACCTCGCGATCCGGACGGTCGCAGCCTTGAAAACGTTGTGCTGTATCGTCGCGATGACAGTGGACGCCTGATCGAGCGCACCAGTGCGAAGGCTGCGGTCTGGGCAGCCGGGCGCTGGACACTGATCGAACCCCGGTTTGAAACCCTGGCCGCCGCCAGCCTTTCAGAGGGGTCGGCGTCGACCATGGGCTGGACCCGGAACCTCCAACCGGCCGATGTCCGGGCCATGGCGTCCGGGCAAACCCTGGTAACCCCCCAGGAGGCCAGCCGAGCTCTGGCGGGTGGGCTGTCGATGCGCCCGCGCACATTCTATGACACCCAGCTCCAGCGAGCCTGGGCAACGCCCTTCGCCTGCATCGTGATGCTATTGCTGGCTGCGCCGGCGTCGCTGGCGAATTTCAGGGGTGGTGGCGCAACCTTGCTGGTCCAGTGCCTGGCGGCGGGCTTGCTGTATCTGGTGTTCGACGGGGCGTTCACAGCGCTTGGCGAGAGCGGTGCTGCGCCGCCACTGCTGGCGGCGTGGGCTGCCCCGGCCATGTTCGGAGCTTTGGGCATCACCGCCCTGATCTATCTGGAGGGGTGATGGACGCCATCAGGATCACCCCCGTCCATTCAAAGGCCGAACTGGACCGGTTCATCGCCGTTCCCATGCGGCTGGGCGCGAGCGACCCGAATTATGTGGCCCCCTTGATCTTCGAGCGTCAGGAATCGCTGACCGCCAAGGGCAATCCGTTCTTCGAGCACGCCGATGTGCAGTTCTGGCTGGCGGTGCGCGATGGTCACGATGTTGGTCGTATCAGCGCCCAGATTGATCGCCTGAACCCGCAGACCCCCGAGGGAATCGGCAACTTCGGCATGATCGCGGCCGAGGACGATCCGGCTGTGTTCGCCGCGCTGTTCGAGGCCGCCGAGGACTGGCTGCGATCACGCGGCTGCCGGACCGCTCTGGGACCGGTAAACCTGTCGACCAACGAGGAGGTCGGCCTGCTGGTCGAGGGCCACGACCATCCCCCAATGTTCATGATGAGCCACGATGCGCGCTACGTGCCAGCCCGGATCGAGGAACAAGGCTATGGCCGGGCCAAGGACATCTTTGCCTATATCTGCAGCGTCGATGACGACCTTCCAGCGCCCATCCTGCGGCGCATCCGCAAGGGCCCGCCTGAGGGTGTAACCCTGCGCATGCTGGACATGAACCGCTACGATGCCGAGGTCGACACCCTGACGAGCATCCTCAACGACGCCTGGTCCGGCAACTGGGGCTTCACGCCGACCACCGAGGCTGAGACCAAGGCCCTTGCCACGACGCTGAAGTTGCTTGTCGACAAACGCCTGACCTGGTTCGCCGAGATCGACGGCGAAACGGTAGGCTTCATGATCCTGTTGCCCAACATCAATGAGGCGATAGCAGACCTGAAAGGCAAGCTGTTCCCTTTCGGCTGGGCGAAGCTGATCTGGCGGCTGAAGGTCCGGGGCGTGAAGACCGGGCGGGTGCCACTGATGGGCGTGAAAAGGTCAGTCGCCGGATCGCTTCGAGGACAGTTGCTGCCGTTTCTGTTGATTGACGCTGTCGCCCAGGCCGCACGGAAACTTGGCTATGCGCGCTATGAGCTGTCGTGGGTGCTGGAGGACAATCTGCCGATGCGCCGGATCTGCGATGCGGGCGGCGCCAAGATCTACAAGACCTACCGTCTATACCAGAAGGCGCTGACGTGACCCCGTTCAAGGCGCTTGTGCTGGCAGGGTCGCGCGGGGGCGCCGACCCGGTGGCAGCCTATGCCGGCGTCAGCCACAAGGCCTTGATTGTGTTGGGCGGAGAGACCCTGCTGGCGCGCGTGGTAACGGCGTTGCGTGTTGCCGGCGCGACGCGAGTCGCGGTGATATCCAGCGATCTCGAGGTCCGGGCTGAGAGCGCTCGATTGGGTGCGGAGGTTCTGGACGAGGCCAGCGGGCCCAGCCTCAGCGTTCTGGCCGGCGCGGAGTCGCTAGGCACACCGTTGTTGATCACGACCGCCGACCACGCCCTGCTTGAGGCCAGCTGGGTCCAGCGGTTTCTGGCCGATGTGCCGACCGACGCCGACGTCGCGGCCCTTGTGGCCGCACGCGCCACTGTCGAAGCTGCCGCGCCCGGGACCCAACGCACGTGGCTAAAGCTGGCCGATGGGCATTGGTCGGGCTGCAACCTGTTCTGGCTTGCGAACACGCAGGCACTGGGCGTTGTCGTTCTTTGGCGGCGGATCGAAGCCGAACGCAAGCAACCGTGGCGGATGGCGCAGATCCTGGGGCCAGGAATGCTGATCAAATACGTGACCGGCCGACTTTCACTTCGGGACGCCGCTGTCCGACTGGGGCGTCTTGCGGGCGTCACGGCGGCGATCGTGCAAACCCCGTTCGGCCTGGCGTCTGTCGACGTTGACAAGCCCGCCGACCTTGATCTGGTCAGGCTGCTGGTTGGTTCCTGACGCCCGTCACCGCGTCAGGGGACTGCCCAGCCCTTCGAAAGCCGGTTCAGGTTTTTGACATCCTGCGGGAAGTCCATTTCGCCCCATTCAAGGCCTTCGACGGAGCAGACACGAATATCGACGCCGGAGTGCGCCAGCTCATCGATGACGCTCAGGTACCAACGGCGAAGGCCTTCCGGCGACTGCAGGACGTGATCAACGCCGGCTGCAAACCGTCTCGCACCCGCGGTCGAGAAGCGGAGAAAACCGATAGATTCGGCGTCATAGGCGTCAATCGTCTTGCCGATGGCCCGCAGCCGGGGACCCTCGGTCAAGACCTTCCTGTCATCGGCGTCGTACGACGGCGTGCGGTCAATCGTGACTGTGATGTCGGCTTCGGGCGCGGACAACAGGCGTTCGGC
>JANNFM010000408.1:0-3174 GCA_031379795.1 Alphaproteobacteria bacterium | reverse complement strand
GGCTTGTCCGGGCCACCCATGATCTCCGTGTTGAGAGGCTGCCAACTGCGGCACCGCTCTGTACACTGCCGCCAGCACGGAGTTCATGGGTCGCCCGGATAAACCGGGCGATGACGAGCGCGGTTGAGTTGGGGTGGTGCGTTGAACGCGGTCTACATAATGGCCAGCCGCAAATACGGGACGCTCTACATCGGCGTGACCAGCGACTTGTTGGGCCGCGCTGCCCAGCACCGCGAAGGCCTGAATGACGGCTTCACAAAGCAATACGGCGTCAAACGTCTGGTCTGGTACGAACTGCACGACGGCATCGAGGCGGCCATCCATCGCGAGAAGCGGCTCAAGAAGTACAAGCGCGATTTGAAAATCAACCTGATCGAAGCCGATAACCCGGACTGGAACGACCTCTTCCCGCAGTTCTTCATAGAGGACGGCCCGCTGGCCCACCTTCAACCCCGCGAGCCTGAGATGTGAGTGTTGAACCCGGTCATGAACGATGATCGCCGGCGTTGGCCTGGTGATCCGGCGAGCGCCGCGGTTGGCGTGAGGAGCCCCCCCACCCCTCTTGCTCGTCATGGCCCGGATTGTCCGGGCCACCCATGATCTCCGTGCTGAAGCAAGGAGTTGCAGCGGTGCCGTCAGCGCGCCTCAACGACCACGGAGATCATGGGTCACCCGGACAAGCCGGGTGATGACGAGCTGAAAAAGGAGTTTGAGTGGTCGTGAACCACCGGGTTCTGCTGCAATACTCGTGGCGGGGTGACATCTGACAGTACGACGATTGACGGGAAATGAGAGACGCCAGAAGAACTCGATCGCCTGCTCCGTGACGGCGAAGATGACGAATAACCCCCCACCTTGCATTCCCCGGCTCTTTCCCGTATTCACCCGCCCCTTCGGAACCGCCTGGCCCAAAGGCATGCCAGGGCGGTTCATCAACACGACCTAGAGGACGGGATTTTCGGATCCCGACGTGAAATGCCCAAACTGAAGACCAAGTCAGGCGTGAAGAAGCGCTTCCGGCTTACGGCGACTGGCAAGATCAAGGCTGGCGTCGCCGGCAAGCGTCACCGCCTGAGCAGCCATAACGCCAAGTACATCCGTCAGAACCGTGGCACCAAAGTGATGAGCGCGTCCGACGCGAAGATCATCAAACTTTGGATCCCCTACGGCCTCGCTTAAAGGAGCGCTGACAGATGGCACGCGTAAAGAGGGGCGTTACCGCCCACGCAAAACACAAGAAGGTTCTCGAACAGGCCAAGGGCTTCTACGGGCGCCGCAAGAACACCATCCGCACCGCCAAGGCGGCTGTGGACCGGGCTGGCCAGTACGCCTATCGCGACCGCAAGATCCGCAAGCGGATGTTCCGCTCGCTGTGGATCCAGCGCATCAACGCTGCGGCTCGCACCGAAGGCTTCACGTACTCGCAGTTTATTCACGGCCTTGATCAGGCCGGGATCGAAATGGACCGCAAGGTCCTCGCCGACATCGCCGGCGCCGATCCAGTCGCGTTCAAGGCCATCGCCGACAAGGTTCGCGCCGCGCTGGCTTAAGAGCTCCACGCTCGCTGTCATCCCGGAAGTCGCCAGCGGCGGCTATCCGGGACCCAGTTTCATCGCAAGCGCCAGCCGCCCCTGGGTCCCGGCTCTACGCTGCGCTTCGGCCGGGATGACAGACGGGGAATTCGTGTAGAAGCGCGCTGACACTGACCGTGAGCGCGATGACCGATCTCTCAATACTTCAAGCAGAACTGACCGCCCGCATCGCCGCCGCCGCCGACGTCGCGGCGCTGGAGGCCATTCGCGTGGAGGCTTTGGGCAAGACCGGCTCGATCTCCGAGCTGCTGAAGACCCTGGGCCGCCTGACGCCAGACGAACGGCGCACCGAGGGCCCGAAGATCAATGGCCTGCGCGATGGCGTTGCCGCCGCCATCGCCGAGCGAAAAGCCGCGCTGGAGGCCGCCGAACTCGACGCGCGGCTGGCCGGCGAGCGGGTCGACCTGTCCCTGCCGCCCCCGCCCGAACGTCGCGGCCGCGTGCATCCCACCATGCAGGTGATGGACGAGATGATCGCCGTCTTTGCCGACATGGGCTTCGCGCTGGCTGAGGGGCCAGACATCGAGGACGACTTCCACAACTTCACGGCGCTCAATTTCCCGCCCAAGCACCCGGCGCGGGAAATGCATGACACCTTCTGGCTGCCCGAGGACGAAATCGGCCAGCGCAAACTGCTGCGCACCCACACCAGCCCCGTGCAGATCCGCGCCATGCAGCAAGGCCAGAACCACAAGCTGCCGGGCTGGATTGCGTCCAGCCAGACGCCGCCGATCCGCATCATCGTGCCGGGCCGCACCTATCGCTCGGACAGTGACGCCACCCACACGCCGATGTTCCACCAGATCGAAGGCCTGGTGATCGATCGCAACATCCACATGGGCCACCTGAAGTGGACGCTGGATACGTTCATCAGTCGCTTCTTCGAGACCCCGGTGGTGGAGACGCGGTTCCGACCGCACCACTTCCCGTTCACGGAGCCGTCGGCCGAGATGGACGTGAAGTGCGACCGGTCTGGCGGCGACGTGAAGATCGGCCAGGGCAGCGACTGGATGGAGATCGTCGGCTGCGGGATGGTGCATCCCAATGTGCTGCGCAACTGCGGCCTCGACCCCGACGAATGGCAGGGCTTCGCCTTCGGCATGGGCATCGACCGACTGGGCGCGCTGAAATACGGCATGCCGGACCTGCGCGACATGTTCGCCTCCGACGTCCGCTGGTTGGAACACTATGGCTTCACGGCCAACCAGGCGCCCAACCCGGCGACGGGACTGTCATGACGCCCGACACCTGGAACGGCCTGGACGCGCACATGTTCGGCGACGGCCCCGCGCTGGCGGACGAATTGCTGCAGCTGGTCCTTGAAGGCAAAAAGACCGCCAGCTGCTGGGCGGCGGCCGAAGGCCTGAAGGGCGCGGTGGTGGGCAAGCCCTTTGCCGTGAAGGATGGTGCGGGCGTGGTGCGGTGTGTGCTGGAGACCGTCGAGCTGACTCAGCGCCGCTACTGCGACGTGGACGCCGCCTTCGCCTTCGAGGAGGGCGAGGATGATCGCACGCTCGCGTCCTGGCGCGACGGCCATCGCGCCTATTTCACCCGCAACGGCGGCTTCGCCCCGGACATGCTG
>JANNFM010000402.1:0-1849 GCA_031379795.1 Alphaproteobacteria bacterium | reverse complement strand
CAGCCGGGCGTTGGGAATCAACCTCGCCAGCAGTTTGCCGCGCTCGAAATGATCGAGCAGGCGGCCGGGGGTGGCGATAAGGACGTCGACGCCCCGGTCCAGCTTGAGCTCTTGGTCCTTGAACGAGACGCCACCGATCAGCAGAGCCCAGCTGAGTTTCTGGTTCTTGGCGTACTTCTCGAAGGACATCGAGACCTGGTCGGCCAGTTCGCGGGTCGGGGCGATGACCAGGGCTCGCGGCATGCGCGCCTTGGCGCGGCCGGCGGCCAAGCGGTCGATCATCGGCAGGGTGAAGGCGGCGGTCTTGCCGGTGCCGGTCTGGGCGATGCCCAGCACGTCCAGGCCCTGCAGCGCCATGGGGATCGCCTCGGCCTGAATGGGCGTGGCGGTGGTGTAGCCGGTCGCCGCGACTGCGGCGAGGGTCGCGGGCGAAAGGCCCAGGTCGGAAAATTCAGTCATTGGCTAACGATTTGGCGGTGTCTCGCCCCCGAAATCACCCGAGGTGAACAGGAGCGGCGCGACCGCGGCTGCGCGAGCGAACGTCGCCGCGCGCCGGGAACATACGGCGCACGGGCTCCAAGTCAATGGAAGCGACGGATTTGAGGGGGCTTCGATGCCGCTGCGCACCCCAGGCGCCGCCACACGAAAACCGCGGAAAACACCGAACCTGCGAAAAATGGGCGGAAAGCTGGGGCTGATCAGGCCGCGACGGCGACAGACTCCATATCCGGGCCGGCCAGGAAACGGCGGATCAGCGGGAAGGTTTCGGCCGGGCGCGAGACCATGAACAGATGCCCTCCCGGCACCGTTTCCAGCCGGGCGTTGGGAATCAACCTCGCCAGCAGTTTGCCATTAACCAATGGGACGATGCGGTCGCTCTCGCCCATCAGCACCAAGGTCTGGCTCCTCAGGAAGGGCAAGAAGAAGGCGCTGGTCCAGCCGGCCATGGCCGCCAGCTGATAGAGATAGCCGCGCTGGGACGGCGGGCGGAGCCGACCGATGTGGGCGTCGGAGTTCATTTCCTCGCCATAAAGAGACTCAAAATTCTGCCGCATGAACTCCGGATCAATGTAGCGGCGCGGATTGGCCATCTTGGCCAGAACCTTGGGATCGCCGGGCGCCATGAACACGCCTGCGGCCGTGGCGGCCAGGATCAGCTTGCCGACGCGGTCCGGGTGCTGGAAGGCGAACTGCTGGGCCATACCGCCGCCCCAGGAGACGCCCATGACGTCCACCTTGCCGGTGTAGCCAAGTTTGTTCAGCAGCAGCGTGGTCCGCAGCGCCATTGACCAGGGCCGGTAAGGAAATCTCGGACTGGGCGAACCGCCGATACCCGGCATGTCGAAGGTAATGATGTCCTGATCCGGCATCCACTCGGCCAGAGACGCCATGATCTCGATGTTCGCGCCGATGCCGTTGAAGAACAGGATCGGACGTCCCTTGGCCTTGCCGGCGGGCGTCTGGGCTTCCCAGACCGCGACCCGCAGGGCGCGACCGGCAATCTTCAGGACTTCCATTCGCGGTTCACGCGCCGAACCCGGCGGGGACTTGATCCTGGCGGAGGCTTTTGCAGATGCTGTCAAGGAACGGCCTTTCAATCGAACACGTAGTCCCCGGGCGCGGGCACCCCGGGGGGATGTTTCTTTGAGCCCACGGCCTTGGGTGACGCTTTCAGCTCGCCCGAATGGGCCTGCAACCATTGTGCCCAGTGCGGCCACCAGGACCCGGCATGTTCCGAGGCGTCGTTGGACAGCCAATCGTCGAGGCTGGCCGGCGGACGCTTGTCGCTCATGAAGTACTTGGCCTTGGGGTTTCCAGGCGGGTTCAGCAGCGACTGGATGTGGCCGGC
>JANNFM010000364.1:0-1585 GCA_031379795.1 Alphaproteobacteria bacterium | reverse complement strand
TCTGTTGGTCAAGGTGGCCGAGATGCTGCCGGACGACGCCGTCCTCGACGCTGTTCCCGCCCATCCCTGGGTCGGGCGCGGCGCGTTGAAACTGTCGCACGCGATTGATCTATGGTCGGTGGCGGTGGAGGGACGCGTGGTGCTGGACGTGGGCGCGTCCACCGGGGGCTTCACCGAGGTCTGTCTGGGGCGCGGTGCGGCGTTGGTCTACGCTGTTGATGTGGGGCGGGGCCAGATGCACTCGACCGTCGCCGCTGATCCGCGTGTGGTGAACATGGAGGCGACTGACGTGCGCGGCCTGTCGCCCGCGGAAATCCCCCGTGCGCCCGACCTGATCGTCGCCGACGTCAGCTTCATCAGTCTGGAGAAAGCGCTGCCCGCCGCGCTCGCCCTGGCCGGGGAGGGCGCTGACCTGCTGGCGCTCGTGAAACCCCAGTTCGAGGTCGGTCGAGGCCACGTTGGCAAGGGCGGCATCGTCAACGACCCAGCGGCTCAGGCTGCCGCGCTAGCGTCCGTGAAGGCCTTCGTCACGGCGTCCGGCTGGACCATTCAGGCGTCGACCGACAGCCCCATCACCGGCGGCGACGGCAATCGGGAATTCCTGCTCTGGGCGCGGCGCTGAAGCGCGAAGGTCAGTCGACGACGGCGTACTTGCCGTTTACGTCGCGGCAGACCCGGACGAAGCGCATCTGGGTCCGGCCATCGGGCATGTGGATCGGGCTCTCGGCCAGGGTGCAGTCGTCCGACTGGGCCGTGCGCTCAGGCGGGCGATAGCGGTCACTGCGATCATCCCGGGCATAGGCGTCGTCGCGCGCCTGGGCCGCGGCCGCGTCGGCATAGGCGTCGCGACCGTAGTAAGGCGCGTCAGCGCGGGGCGGCAAAGGCGCGGAGGATGTGTTGGCGGTGCCCGACGTGCAGGCGGCGGTCTTGTTGCCGACTACGCTACCGGCGATCACGCCCAGCAATCCGCCCAGCAGGGCGCCCTCTGTGCGAGCGTTGCGGGCGGCGACATTGGAACCGATCGCGGCCCCGGCCAGCCCGCCCATGATCCCGCCAGCCGTCCCGCGTTGATTGGTTTCGCGCTTGCAGGGGTCGTAATAGTAGCCGTTGGGGCTCCGGGCAGTGTAGGAGCCTGCGGGCTGGGCCAGAACGGGAGCTGCGGCGCTCAGCGCCATCAGGCTGGCGAGGGCGGCGGTTGCCGCCTTGGCGATGGTGACACGCTTGGACATTCGTTATCCCTCAAGAAGAAGCTCAAGCCCGTTTTACGGCGAGGCTTGCGGCGAAGATGCGGCGGCCAATCTGAACGGTCGCTTAGAAAGTCGTTCATGTTCGTTCATTTTGACTTAAGCGCGCCCCGCCCGGGGAAACAGGCATGAGGCCGCAACGCCGCAGGCCGGGGCCCCGTCCGCAGACCCGCGCGCCGTCGGCCCCGGCTACGGGGCCCGTCGTCGAACTCACCATCGACGCCGTCGGCGGGGAGGGCGACGGCATGGCCGCCGGGCCCGTCTTCGTGCCCTTCACCCTGCCAGGTGAGCGGGTGACGGCGCAGGGCTCCGGCGAGCGGCGCGATCTGGTGGAGGTGTTG
>JANNFM010000337.1:0-4336 GCA_031379795.1 Alphaproteobacteria bacterium | reverse complement strand
GCTAATCCCGATGCTACTCGCGAAGGCGGTATAATCGGCGACAATCGCCTCATATCTGACTTGGTCATAGTCAACCAAATCCATCTTGTTGACCGCAAGAATGATGTTCCGGATGCCAAGCAAATGCGCGAGATAGCTGTGCCGCCGCGTCTGCGTCAGCACGCCCTTGCGCGCATCGATCAGGATGATGGCCGCGTCTGCCGTCGAGGCACCGGTGACCATGTTGCGGGTGTACTGTTCGTGACCGGGTGTATCGGCGACGATGAATTTGCGCTTGTCGGTGGAGAAGAACCGATAGGCTACATCGATGGTGATGCCCTGCTCGCGCTCGGCTGAAAGACCATCCACCAGCAGCGCGAAATCGATATCCCCGCCTTGGGTGCCGACCTTCTTCGAATCCACTTCCAGCGCAGCCAGCTGATCCTCGAAGATCATCTTGCTGTCGTAGAGCATGCGCCCGATCAGGGTCGACTTGCCGTCGTCCACCGAGCCACAGGTCAGGAACCGCAGCAGCGACTTGTGCTGATGTTGATAGAGATAGGCCTCGATGTCCTCGGCAATGAGGTCGGAAACGTGAGCCATCAGAAGTAGCCCTCCTGTTTCTTCTTCTCCATGGAAGCGGCCTGATCGTGGTCGATCATCCGGCCCTGGCGCTCGGAGGTCGTGGTCAACAGCATCTCCTGCACCACCTCGGGCAGGGTCGAAGCCGTGCTCTCGACGGCACCGGACAACGGATAGCAACCCAGCGTCCGGAACCTCACCGACTTCATCATCGGAACCTCGCCGGGCTTTAGCGGCATGCGGTCGTCGTCGACCATGATCAAGGTGCCGTCGCGGTCCACCACCGGTCGCTCGGCGGCAAAATAGAGCGGCACGATGGGGATGTTCTCAAGATGGATGTATTGCCAGATATCCAGTTCGGTCCAGTTGGAGATCGGGAACACCCGGATGCTCTCGCCGGGGTTCTTGCGCGCATTGTAGAGTCGCCACAGTTCCGGCCTCTGGTTCTTGGGGTCCCAGCGATGCCCGGCCGACCGGAACGAGAAGATCCGCTCCTTGGCCCGCGACTTCTCCTCATCGCGCCGCGCCCCGCCGAACGCGGCGTCGAAGCCGTACTTGTCCAGCGCCTGCTTGAGGCCCTCGGTTTTCCAGATATCGGTGTGGAAGGCGGAGCCGTGGGTGAAGGGATTGACGTTCTGGGCGATGGCGTCGGGGTTCTGGTGAACCAGCAGTTCCATGCCCAGCTCGTTGGCCGTGCGCTCGCGCATCTCGTACATCGCCCGGAACTTCCAGGTCGTGTCGACGTGCAGCAGGGGAAATGGCGGTTTCGAGGGATAGAACGCCTTGGCCGCCAGGTGCAGCATCACGGCGCTATCCTTGCCGATGGAATAGAGCATCACCGGGCGCTCGGCCTCGGCCACGACCTCGCGCATGATGTGGATACTCTCGGCCTCGAGCCGCTGCAGGTGGGTGAGGGTTTCGGACAAGGTGCCTTCGATCGCTGGGCGTGGAAGGACCCCTGGGTCCCGGAATGAGCTCAAGCTTTGCGGCTGTTGAGTTAGCCTCGCGGTCAGGCCGGTGCAAGGCGAGGGGACCGCAGGAATTCTTCGGCCGCTGGCAGCGGAAATGGTGCCCACGGCCAAAACGGAATGCGCTTGGCGGGGGATGACCGTGCATGGCACAAGCCCATGGACGGAAGCGCGTACCTGTTCTTCGAGCCGGAACACCGGCCGCAGGCAGCCAGTTTGGGGAAGATGAGCCATGAGCACCGATGCGTCGGCGGAGCCGAAACCGGTATCGGCCTACAGCTATTTCGTCGTCTCGTTCCTGGCGGTGGTCTACACGCTGAATTTTCTGGATCGCCAGATCATTTCGATCCTTGGCAAGGATATCTCCGCCGAACTGCATCTGACCAAGACCCAGTTTGGCCTGCTGGGCGGGACGTCGTTCGCGCTGCTCTACACGACCTGCGGGATCGCCGTGGCCTATCTGGCCGACCGGGTTAGCCGCAAATGGATCATCGCCTTGGCGTGCGCGATCTGGAGCCTGTTCACGGCGCTGTGCGGCACGGCCCAGAACTTCACCCAGATCCTGCTGTACCGGATGGGCGTCGGCTTTGGTGAAGCGGGCGGGTCGCCGCCATCCTATTCGATGATCTCGGACTATTTCCCGGCGTCACGGCGTGGAACGGCCCTGGCCATCTATTCCCTGGGTGTGCCGATCGGATCGATGCTGGGCGCCTTTGCGGGCGGCAAGCTCGCGCTCGCCTACGGCTGGCGGACGGCGTTCTTTATCGTGGGTGCACCGGGTGTCATTCTCGGCATCCTGATGTTGCTGCTTGTTCGCGAGCCCAAACGGGGCGGCTTGGACGCGTTTGTTGACGGCGCCACTGAACATCCGCCCGCGCCGCCGATCCTGGCCGCGATCTCCGGCTTCTTCGCCAACCGAACGCTGGTGCTGACGGCCGTCTCCAGCGCCATGTCCGCCTTCGTCGGCTATGCGGGACTGGTCTGGAACCCGCAGTTCCTGGAGAACGTGAAGCAGATGGCCGCCGCCGATGTGGCGACCTACTATGCGCTGGCGCTGGGCGTGACGGGCATCATTGGTACCCTGGCCTCGGGCTGGCTGGTAGACAAGCTGGGCAAAAAGGACCGTCGCTGGTTTGCCTGGGTTCCGGCGATCGCATTTGCCCTGTCGATCCCGTTCTGGTTCGGCCTGCTCTGGGCGCCGACATGGCAGATCGCCATGCTGTTCCTGCTGGGCCCGATGCTGATGAACCAGGCCTATCTTGCCCCGGCCCTGACTGTGGCCCAGAACGCCGTGCCGCCGGCGCAGCGGACCATGACCGGCGCGATCCTGCTGTTCATCCTCAACCTGGTCGGCCTGGGTGTCGCCCCCGTCTATGTCGGCTGGATCGCCGACAGGATGGAGCCCGCGCATGGCGATCAGGCGCTGGCCTATGGTTTTGCCGGCGTTATTCCCTTCGTCGTGTTGACAGTGATCGCCCACCTGGCCGCGTCGGTGTCGATCGCCAGGGACAAGCGTCTGGGGGTGGCGTTAGGCTAGGCGGACGCTCCCACTCTATGATCTGCCATGGGTGTCCGAAAACCGCGAGACAGCGTCAGCAATGGCGTTCATCTTCGCGGCCATGGACATGGATTTCGAAGCCTGCCGCCGTGCCTTTGTCACTCGGGATGCGAGGTTTGACGGACGAATTTTCGGTGCCGTGAAGACCACGGGCATCTATTGTCGACCGATCTGTCCGGCGCGAACGCCGAAGCCCCAGAATATGACCTTCTATCCGACTGCCGCTTCAGCCCAGGAGGCGGGCTATCGCCCCTGCCTGCGGTGTCGTCCCGAAGCGTCGCCGGACCTTGGCGCTTGGCGGGGTACTTCCAATACGGTAACGCGGGCTCTGGCCCTGATTGAAGCCGGAGCCATGGATACCGGCGACGTCGATGCTTTGGCGTCGCGTCTGGGCGTCGGTGAAAGACAGCTGCGGCGCCTGTTCCGGCAACACCTGGGGGCGTCGCCGGTTTCAGTGGCCCAGACCCGCCGCGTTCTTCTGGCCAAGCAATTGATCCAGGAAACATTGTTGCCGATGGGGGAGGTGGCTCTCGCGTCCGGATTCGGCAGCGTCCGGCGGTTCAACGAGACGTTTCAGCAACTGTTCGGCCGCCCGCCGGGTGAGCTGCGGCGTTCCCGCAAGCTGGAAGTCCCTGCCGCAGACGGCATCACCGTCCGCCTGCCGTACAAGCCACCGTACGACTGGGACGCGATCATCGGCTTTCTGTCGATGCGGGCAATCCCTGGTGTCGAGCGTGTTGGGCCCAAACGCTATGCGCGAACCCTGACAATAAGCGGCCAGCGCGGCGTGGTCATTGTGACGCCCCGCAAGGACCATGCGCTGTCGGCAGAGATTCACTTCCCGAGTCTGGGGGCACTGCCGGCTGTCATCTCCAGGATCCGGCGCGTGTTCGACCTCTCGGCGGACCCCGTCCTGATCGGAGCGCACCTGAGCCTGGATCCGGCGATGGCACCTCTGGTGGCCGCCCGCCCGGGCCTGCGTGCGCCCGGAGCCTGGGACGGTTTCGAGCTGGCGGTGCGCGCCATCCTTGGCCAGCAGATCACCGTCACTGCGGCGCGAAACCTCGCAGCAAAGCTGGCGGAGACCTACGGCGAGCCGATTAGTGATCCAGCCGCCGTTGCCGCGGGCCTGACCCGGGTGTTTCCGTCCCCGGAACGCCTGATCGGAGAGGACATAGCCGCCTTGGGTATGCCCCGCAGTCGTGGGGCAGCCATTGAAGGGCTGGCGCGTAAGGTCGCTGAGGACCCC
>JANNFM010000336.1:0-2423 GCA_031379795.1 Alphaproteobacteria bacterium | reverse complement strand
CGCCCCCCTGGAGACGGTCCACGACATCTGTGAAGAGACCGGCAATCACCTGACCGAGGTCAAGCAGGTGGCCGACGAACTGGGATTGGGGTTCCTGGGCTTGGGCTACACCCCGATCTGGCGGCGCGATCAGGTGCCGGTCATGCCCAAGGGCCGCTACAAGATCATGCGCGAGTACATGCCCAAGGTGGGCGGGCTCGGTCTCGACATGATGTTCCGCACCTGCACGGTGCAGGCTAACCTCGACTTCGCCGACGAGGCCGACATGGTGGCCAAGTTCCGCACCTCGCTGGCCTTGCAGCCGATCTGTACGGCGTTATTCGCCAACTCTCCGTTCATTGAGGGCAAGCCATCGGGCTTCGTCTCGGCCCGGGCCAATGTCTGGACTGACACCGACCCTGACCGCACGGGCATGCTGGATTTCGTGTTCCGCGACGGCTTCAACTTCGAGACCTATGCGCGCTATGCGCTGAAAGTGCCGATGTACTTCGTCAAGCGCGGCGACCGTTACATCGATGTAGCCGGGCGCTCGTTTGGCGACTTCATGGAAGGCAAGCTGCCGGAACTGCCGGGCGAGCGGCCGACCATCAAGGACTGGGCCGACCACATGACCACCATCTTCCCGGAGGTTCGGCTCAAAAAGTATCTGGAGATGCGCGGTGCCGACGCCGGGCCGTGGAGCCGTCTGTGCGCCCTGCCGGCGCTGTGGATGGGGATTTTCTACGATGCGCCCGCGCTCGCGGCGGCCTGGGACCTCTGCAAGGACTGGAACATCGAGGACCACGAGCGCCTGCGCGCCGACGTGGCACGCCGGGGTCTGAAGGCTGAGATCGCCGGGCGCAGCGTGCAGGATGTGGCGAAGGACATGCTGGCCATCGCCCGCTCGGGCCTGAAAAACCGCAACCGGCTGTCGGGCGGGATGGTCGACGAGACCGGCTATCTGTCGGAACTGGACCAGATCGCCGACAGCGGGATTACGCCCGCCGAGCGCCTGCTGGAACTGTACAATACCCGCTGGCAAGGCGACGCAAGCCGGGTGTTTGCGGACTTTTCGTATTAGGGTTGCGTGCGGTAAATCGGACCTACCCAGCGCCGTCATCCCGCGGCTTGTCCGCGGGACCCATCCCTCCGCTCGCGCACGCCTCAAAATGGGTCCCGCGGACGAGCCGCGGGATGACGGGCCATATTGATTCCGGGATGGCGCAGGTTGCTCTATGGGCGGGTAACTCCTCAAACAACTTCGTCATCCCCGGTCCAGGAGCGCAGCGACGCCGTGCCGGGGACCCAGACACGCGAGCGTTGGCCGGTTGGTCCGGCGGGTGTTGGAGTGCCCCTTGTGATTCCTCGGTGCTTCTGGGTAGCCGGGACAAGTCCGGCTATGACGATCTAAGTGAATTGAGTGTTAAGGGTAGATTTTCAAACTCCCAGATCGACTGTTCAAGAGAACAATATCCTACTTGATGCCCTTTTTTTCGCTAAATCCAACAATGACATTCTCACGCCGATCCGGCACCCTGTGGCCCTGTTCAGGTTTCCAGGCACCCCGCATGCTCAAAGCATTCACGCAGCATCCCGAAACGGTCGGTGAGACCTATTTTGAGCATCTGGTCTCGGCCAGCGGCTATGCGGCGACCATGGCGGTGGGCGCGGTGGCGTGCCTGCTGCACGGGATATTTCCGTTCGCCTTCCAGGCCTCGGGCAGTCGGCGCATCCGCGACTTGCACCACCGGATGTTGACGCACCGCACAGCGGCCAAGGTTCGGCCGGAGGGCGGCGTGTCGGCCTGGTGCCCGGAAATCTGAGGCGGGCTGGGGCCGCCTACCAGATCTTCACACGCAACTCCGGCGGGATATAGAGCTTGTCGCCGGGCTTGATGTCCCAGGCGTCGTACCAGGCCTGGATGTTCCGCATCGGCCCCATGACCCGGTAGAACGACGGCGCATGGTTATCGCTGGCCATCTGGCGGCGGGTGAAGTCTTCGCGGGCCTTTTCGCGCCAGGCCTGGGCATAGCCGAGGAACACCCGCTGATCGCCGGTCAGGCCGTCGATCACGGGGGCCGGGGTGCCCTTCAGCGAGGCGTGGTAAGCATCCAGCGCCAGTGACAATCCGCCAAGATCGGCGATGTTTTCGCCCAGGCTGAGCGCCCCCTGAACCTTCACGCCTGGAAAGGGTTCAAACGCTGAGTACTGGGCCGTCAGCCGGTCGGCCTGGACCTTGAATTTGGCGTCGTCTTCCGGCTGCCACCAGTCGGTCAGCACGCCCGCGGCGTTCATCTTGCGGCCCTGATCGTCGAAGCCGTGGGTGACTTCGTGACCGATGACGCCGCCAAGGGCCCCGTAGTTCACCGCCGCATCCGCGTCCGGATCAAAGAACGGCGGCTGCAGAAAGGCGGCCGGGAAGGCGATCTCGATATTATAGACGT
>JANNFM010000300.1:0-2125 GCA_031379795.1 Alphaproteobacteria bacterium | reverse complement strand
CTTTCGGCTCATCGGCTCATCGGAGACGTTGAGTTCGGCGTCGAACAGTTCGCGCATGCGGGTCTCGACCGAGTCCGGCAGTTTGCGGGTGACGATGACTTTCGGCTTGCGGGGGGCCATGGACCTACGGGAAAAGGGGTGCTTCCTGCGTCACGTCGTGGCGCCGAATTGCCTGACCCTAGCAAAGGGCAACGGCAGGGCCAAGGCGAGGTATGCGACTTGAGCAAACGAAGGTCTCACGCTTCGGCCATCGCGGGGCTGGCGTCGGCGGCGGCCGGCCTGTTCGGGCTCGCTTTTCCCGTCGCAACACAGGCGGCAGAGCGCCAGACCCCCTCGGGCTACGAGGTGCCGCGCTACATAACCCTGAAATTCGCCAAGGTGAACGCGCGCGCAGGCCCCGGCGATGATCACAAGCTGTTGTTCGTCTACCGCAAGCGCGGCCTGCCGCTGCAGGTGATCGCCGAAACCAGCGAATGGCGCCGCGTTTGCGATCCCGATGGCCAGGTTGCCTGGGTGCACAGGCGCGTGACCGATGGTCGCCGCGCCGTGATCAACACCTCCAAATCCCCGCAGCCGATCCTTCACAGCCCAAAACCCGGCGCTGACACCGTGGCCCTGCTCAACGTCCGGGCCATGGCTGAGCTGGACCAGTGCAAGAAGGGCTGGTGCCGGATCAACGCCGATGGCGCCAAGGGCTGGGTGCGCGAAGGCGGGCTCTGGGGCACCGCGCCTGCACCGCAATGTCGTTGAGGCGGCGGGCAAGCCTGTGCTACCCCGTGGCCTCCTGAGCCCTGAAAGCGACATTGATGCCTGAAACACCGACCCGGCAGTCCAGCTACAGCTTCGAAGAGCTGATGGCCTGCGCCCGCGGCGAGATGTTCGGTCCAGGCAACGCCCAGCTGCCATCGCCGCCCATGCTGATGTTCGACCGCATCACGATGATCAACGACACCGGCGGCGACCACGGCAAGGGTTATATCGAGGCCGAGTTCGATATCGATCCGACGCTCTGGTTTTTTGAATGCCACTTCAAGAACGACCCGGTGATGCCGGGCTGCCTTGGTCTGGATGCCCTCTGGCAACTGGTGGGATTCTATCTTGGCTGGATTGGCGGCCAGGGGCGCGGTCGGGCCGTTGGTTGCGGCAAAGTGCAGTTCGCCGGCGAAGTGACGCCGGACATCAAGAAAGTGACCTACAAGATCCAGATGAAACGGGTGATTAACCGTCGTCTGGTCATGGGCATCGGTGACGCAGTTCTGGAAGCCGATGGCGTCCCCATCTATACGGCGGAAGATCTCCGCGTCGGACTATTTCAGCGACCGTAAGCGTCGCGAACTCGGGAAGGCAACATGCGTCGCGTCGTCGTCAGCGGACTGGGTATCGTCTCGTCCATCGGCAACAACACCAACGAGGTGTTGGCCTCTCTGCGTGAGGCCAGGTCCGGCATCGTCGCGTCGCCGGAGTACGCCGAACTGGGTTTCCGATCCCAGGTTCATGCCCCCCCACAGATCGACTGGGAGGCGATGGTGGATCGCCGCGCGGCCCGCTTCCTGGCGCAGGGCACCGGCTACGGCCACATCGCCATGGAACAGGCCATCGCGGATTCAGGTCTTGAGGAGGCCCAGGTTTCCAACGAGCGAACCGGCCTGATCGTCGGCGCCGGTGGACCTTCGACCCGGGTGATCGTCGAGGCTGCGGCCACCGCGCGGGAACGCGGCCCCAAGCGCGTGGGGCCTTTCGCGGTGCCCAAAGCCATGAGCTCCGGTGCCTCGGCGACGCTGTCGACCTGGTTCAAGATCAAGGGCCTGAACTTCTCGATCTCCTCGGCCTGCGCCACCTCGGCGCACTGCATCGGCGTCGGCTATGAGCAGATCCTGATGGGCAAGCAGGACGTCGTCTTCGCGGGCGGCGTCGAGGAGCTGGACTGGACGCTCAGCGTCATGTTTGACGCCATGGGCGCCATGAGCAGCAACTTCAACGCCACCCCCGCCGTCGCCAGCCGAGCCTATGACGTGAACCGCGACGGCTTCGTCATCGCCGGCGGCGCGGGTATCCTGGTGCTGGAGGAACTGGAACACGCCAAAGCCAGAGGCGCGAAAATCTACGGCGAGATCGTGGGCTACGG
>JANNFM010000276.1:0-6064 GCA_031379795.1 Alphaproteobacteria bacterium | reverse complement strand
ACCTGGACGCGCAAGGACATGCCCAGCCACTACCTCTACGAGATGATCCAGATCAGCGAGGACAACGATGACCGGGGCCGCACCTGGCACTGGTTTGAAGACGACGTCCTGGTGCGCCGCACCTGCATCAAGGAGCGGCGGACGGCGTAGGCCGGCTGCAGGATCCCTGCACCCAGCGCAGGTTGATGCCGATGCGGGTGGCGTCGGGGCTGGCCCAGGCATAGCTCGGGGCGCGGGCTTCGCCCTTCTTCAGGACGTAGAGCGTCAGCGCGTTCTGGTTGGTCCCGGCCGGCCAATCGACCTGGCGCAGGCGATAGCCGATCTCGCGCGGGGTGGCCTCGTCGGTCTTGATCCAGACCTCACCGCCCTGGTCCCAGATCTTGAGCCCAGGGGCGAAGAACGAGTCGTTGGGCTTGCCGTCTCGCGGCGTCGCCATCCAGCACGTCCACTGGTGCGCGCGCTGCAGGCGCAGGTCGTCGCCAAGCCAGAGATCACTCGCCGAGAGCACAAAGCGCGTCTCGGCTCTCGCGCCGCAGGACCCCGGCTGGGCCACACCCGAAAACTGGTTGGCGCGCCGGGTCCAACGGATATCGCAGCCCGGCGAGGAGAGCTTCAGACCCCCGGCCTCCGCATCGACCGAGGCGACGGCCTGGCGTTCTTCAATGGGCTTGGTCAGATCGTTGGCCGCAAAGTAGCGCACCGTGAAGGTGTGGCCGCCGTTGGCCGTGATCGTGGCGTGCCTGCGCGGGGGAACCGGGATGCCCTGTTCCTCCGCAAAGAAGAACTGCTCGGCATTGTCGAAATCACCCGGCAGCCAGCTTTCGAACAGCCGCAGATCACGTTCCGGAATGCCACTGACCGGGGCCATTGTGACCTTGGGCGCAGGCGCCTGGGCCTGCACGGCCCCAAACGTCAGGCTCAATGCCAGGCCCATGCCAGCGATGACGGCTTTCATCAGATGATCCCCTTGTCGGAAAGGCGTTCAATCGCGCGCTTCTGGCGCTCGGCGTAGAAGGCCCGGTCGGGCGTCAGCGTCTGGCCATCGGCTCCGGTCAGCGTCCCACGTGGCTGGATGTCCTGACCCTCCAGCGCATCGCGCCACAGCCCCAGTGGCTGGCGCGACAGGATGTTGCCCATCCCCGGCCGGCGGCGATAGCGGCGCAGGCCCGCGATATCGATCTCGGCATAGGCCGCCATGCTCTCGCCATAGCCGGCCTCGGCCAGCACCAGACCGCGATAGTCGATGATCTTGGACGACCCATCGGTAGAGGCCTTGGGAATGGCGATGCCGTCGATGCCCGCCGAATTGGCCGAGACCACATAGGCCAGGTTCTCGATGGCGCGGGCCTGTTTGGCGATGTTTTTGGGGCTGGGGATCGGGGTGGCGATCTCGCTGGAGGAGTGCAGCAGCACCTCGGCGCCGCGCAGCGCCAGGGCGCGGGCGATGTCGGGGTAGAGGATCTCTTCCGAGGCGATGGCGGCGATGCGGCCCAGCTCGGTGTCGGCCACCGGGAACACGCCCTCCTTGCCGTAGATCGACACATACTTGTCCCAGATATCATAGGGGCTGGGGGCGAACAGCGAGACGAGGCGGCGATAGCGCAGCACCACCTTGCCCGACGGCTCGATCAGGAATGAGGTCTGGAAGTAAAGACCGGGAAAGTGCGGATCGCGTTCGTAGGCGTTGCCCGACAGGAAGACGTCGGCCGTGCGGGCGACGTCGCCCAACGCCTGGTACTCGGGACCGTCGATCTCCAGCGCCGCCTTTTCGGCCCAGGCCGCCGCGGTCTCGCCCATCGGAAACCCGGTGAGGAAATACTCGGGGAGCACCACAAGGCGGACATCGGATCCGATGAAGCGCTTGGACGCGCCGATCTGGTCGGCAATGCGGGCGATGGAGGCGGCCATCCTGGGCCGACTGGCGGCGGCATCCGCTGCATCGTTCACAGCAAAACATGTGGTCTGCAGGGCGAGCGCAATATAGGGGCCGGGCGTGGTCATCTGGCGGATAGTCCTGCAGCTTGGCGCTCGCATCGCGCGGTCAGGTTGGTATAGAAATAGGTCAGGTGAAGTGCGCCGAGCCGTCGTGCGCACGCGAGGTATCTGTGATGGACGGCAATACGGACGTGCTGGGTCTTTCGGCGGCGCAACTGGACGAAAGCCTGCCGACGCCTTTGTACCACCAGATCTATCTGGTGATGCGCGAGCGAATCCGCAGCGGGGCGCTGGCCGCCGGCACCACCCTGCCCGGCGAACAGGAGCTGGCGCGCACCCTGCATGTCTCGCGCATCACGGTGAAGCGGGCGCTGAACGAACTGGCCGGCGACCGGCTGGTGACGCGCCATCGCGGGCGCGGCACCATTGTCGCGGGCGACGCGGTCATTCCGATGGTGCGGGGATCCTTCGACAACCTGCTCGACAGCCTCAAGATCATGGGGCTGGAAACCGAGCTCGAGCTGCTTGAGGTCCGCGAAATGCCGGCTGACGCCATGGTGGCCGAGAGGCTGGACCTGAAGCCCGGCGACCCGGTCCAGTTGGCCGTGCGTCTGCGCAAACTGAAGGGTGAGCCCTTTTCGCATCTGGTCACCTGGGTGCCCGCCGACATCGCGGCGCGTTATACCCGCGAGGAACTGGCCTCCACGCCGCTGTTGAAACTGCTGCAACGGGCCGGGGCCGAAGTTACCGAGGCCGAGCAGTGGATCGGCGCGGCCGCGGCGCCTCACCAGATCGCGCTCGCCCTGCGCGTCGACATCGGCTCGCCCTTGCTCAAGATCGAGCGGGTCATGCGCGCCGCCCGCGGACGGCCCGTGCAGTTCATCTGTGGCCACTACCGCCCCGACCGTTTCCAGTACCACTTCACCACCCATCGTCGGCAACGCTCCGGTCAAACCAGCTGGGGCTAGGGAGCTCGACGCTCCGCCCGGATTAAACCCCCTACCCTGCTCGTCATTGCCCGGCTTGTCCGGGCAACCCATAAACGCTGGCGGTTCCGGAGGGACCTCGGCGGCGACGCTTTGACCTTATTCGACATACCTCGGTGTTTATGGGTCACCCGGACAAGCCGGTGATGACGAACTTTCAGGAGTATCGGCCCATCCGGCTCAAACTCCGAGGCCCCTCACCTACCTGCCCGGTTTGACCTTCCCTGACTCAACGGCCTTCTTGAAATAGGTCCAGCTGGTCTCGTTCGGACGCGTGTCGTCACCGGGGGGCGGCGTGCGATAGACCGGATAGTTGGTTGCGATCTCGTCTTTCAAAACCTGCGGCAGGGCGTCGACGCCGTCCACCACCTGACCCACGGCGTTGAATACCAGTCCGCCGGCGCGGCTGTTCATCTGCATCCACGGCAGCCATTGCGCCAGACGCACCCAGGCGACGGCAGGCCGCGCGGTGGCCTTCTTCGGGTCCAGGATGTCGGCCGCTTCAGCGTTGAAGTCGAAGATCTCCATCGCGTGGTACTGGTTGCCCACATAGGTCTGATACTCACCCGCCAGCGGGTTGGTGTAGAACAGCGGCACCTCGACCGGCATGAAAACACGACCGTTCTCGACCCGGGCGCTGAGCGTGAAGGGCTCGCCCTTGTCGTTGCGGACAAAGGACGGACGCTGGTTCACCGGGTCGTTGGCGACATGCAGGACATCGACGGTCTTGCCACTCCACGGATTGTCCCACGTGCGCAGCACCTTGCCGGTCTTCGGGTCGAGATAGAGCATCAACTCGCGCGAGACGAGCCGATAGCCGACGCCCTTGACCGGATCGTTGACGGTGACACAGGCACGCACGTTCGTACCCTCAAGGCCAAACAGCACCCGGTCGGGTTCGCCGGGCACGCGGGAATAGCCGCGACCGGACCAGTGATAAACCACCGGCTCGTTGTCGGTCATCGAGCACTGGAATTTGCGCGAGACCTGCAGGGCCTCTTCCGGCTTGGAGATATCCAGCAGTTTGGGCGCCTTGGCCGGTGCGGCCATGGCCACGAGCGGCGCCATAAGCGCGGCGGCGGCGAACATCCAGATCTTGGTCATGACGGGCCCTTTGAGCGATGAGGTCGAGCTAGAACGGTTTGGTCGCGCCCAGGAAACAGACGCCGGCGATGGTGATCCAGTAGACATAGGCCATGAGGCGCCCGTAGCCGATTTCGCGGGTCAACGCGGCTTCCTCGGCAGGATTGGGGCCTTCGGCGAGTTTGCGGAAGCGGGTGGTCCAGGCGCGCATGATGAAGCGCAAACCCAGACCAATGCAGAGGGCAAACGCATAGAGCGCCATTTTGGCGCCGTACCAAAGGGTGCCTGGGCCGATATCGAGCGGGCCGTAGCCAAGCATCGAGGCGATGCTGATCAGGAACAGGCCCGGGATCACCACATAGCGGATCGCCTCATCGATTTTGGTCAGGCGCAGCCCGAGGTCGGTTTCCCGCGTCAGGAACGCAGACCACGTCAGGCTGATCCAGGCTGCGAAGGTGACCCACATGGCCGTCAGCGCGCCACCTTTGAAGGGCACGAACCCGTAGATAGTTCCCATGTGCAGGCCCAGCGGCAGCAACAGAATAATGCCCGTCCGCGCCAGGATGTCGATCCGGTACGCCGTTTCCATATGCCGACGGCGTTCGTCGAGGGCCAGCTTGGGGTTGGTCACATTATAGGAAGTCTGGAAGACCCCCCATTCACCACCCAGCCAATAGACCATGGCCAGAATGTGCGCCCAGCGCAGGACCTCCAGTTCACCTATGTGCATGGAGCATGCCGCCAACCGGCGCCCGTATCGCCCGGCGGAAGTGGCGTGAGATGCGGCATCAGCATGTCCCTCCCCCAGGACCAAATGATATATCAATAGATCATTTGTCCGGACAATTCGTCAATACCTCCCGTGCGGCGTTCCACGATCCCACTTTGGCCTTGCGCGCCCCCGAGGTCAGCGGCAAATGATATAAGACTAGATCATTTGGCGCGGGAGCGGCGATGACGACGGCCCTGATCTCGCTGATGCATCTGCTGGTCTTCGTCTATTGGCTGGGCGGTGACCTCGGGGCCTTCTACACCTCGCGCATGATCAGCGATCCGACCCGGCCCGTGGCGGCCAGGATCGCCGCCGCCCAGGCGTTGACGGCGCTGGACATGGCCCCGCGCACGGCCCTGATCCTGACCCTGCCGACGGGCCTGACGTTGGCCAGCATTGTGGGTCATATCAACCTGCCTTCGGCGGCGCTTGCGCTCATCTGGGCGCTGTCGCTGGGTTGGCTGTGGCTGGCGTGGCGGATCCACCTGAAGCATCTGCCGCCGGGATCAGCCGTACGTCGCCTGGATCTGGGCATTCGCTGGGTTGTCCTGGCCGGTCTGGTCAGCGTGGGTGGCGCCATCGTTGCCGGCGCAGTATCTGCGCCGCTGTTTGTCGGCCTGAAGCTGCTTGTCCTTGCCGCAGCGATCGCAACCGGCCTGTGGGTTCGTCAGCTGATTGCGCCGTTCGGGCCTGCGTTCGCGGCCCTGGCGACCCAGGGTCAGACGCCGGAGGGTGATCGGGATATCGGCGGGTCACTTGCCCGGGCGCGTCCAGCGGTCATGTTGATCTGGGTGTTGCTGTTGATCGCCGCCTTCCTTGGAGTCTGGAGACCGCAATGAGCGTCGTCGACCTGCCCACCCGTTCCGCCGACGCCTTCCGCCAGGCGCTGGGCGCAGAGTCGGTCAGCGATGACCTGGCACTGCGGACCCTGTTCAGCCAGGATATCTGGAAAACGGGCGAGAGCATCGCCGAGCTCGTGGTGACCCCCCGCGACACTGCGTCCCTGAGCCGCGCCGTCGCCGAGGCCATCGGCCGGAAGATGGCTGTGGCCGTGCGTGGCGGCGGCATGAGCTATACGTCCGGCTACACGCCGGGCGCGTCGCCCACCGTGATGATCGACCTGGCGCAGATGGACCGCGTCCTGGAGGTCAACGCCGCCGACATGACGGTGACGGTCGAGGCCGGCTGCACCTGGAAAACCCTTTACGAGACGCTGAAACCGCAAGGATTGCGCACACCGTTCTGGGGCCCACTCTCCGGCATTTCATCCACCATCGGCGGGGGGCTG
>JANNFM010000274.1:0-7298 GCA_031379795.1 Alphaproteobacteria bacterium | reverse complement strand
CGCCCCCTCCACCCCCCGCTCTTCGGCGGGCGGTCCCCCTCCCGCCATCGCGATGCGATGGGGGAGGTAAAGACTTTACGCCGGCGCCTTCGGGGCCGGGGTCGCACCCGGCATCACCGCGCGGTTCAGGTCGAAGAACTTGGGCGCCATCGCCGGCACGGCTTCCGACAGGATGGTGGCCACCGTCCAGCCCTCTTCCTTGGTCACCGTCTCGATCGGGCGGGGCTGGGAGTAGAGGATGATGTTCTCGCCGGACGACCCGAAGATCTGGCCCGAGACGTGGGCTGCGGCCGGGGTGACCATGGCCACGGAGAAGCGGGCCGGCTGGTCGGCGCGAATCTTCTCGGCCATCACGGCGCGCCGGGCGGCGGCGGCCTCGTCCTTGATCGGCACCGACTGGGTCATGCGGGTCCAGGCGACGGGGGCCAGGCAATTGGAGCGCACGTTGTTGCGCGCCCCTTCCATGGCGATGATCCGCGACATGCCGGCGATGCCCATCTTGGCCGCGCCATAGTTGGCCTGGCCGATGTTGCCGAACAGACCGGACGTCGAGGTGAAAAACATGTAGGCCCCGTCGTTCTGCTCGCGGAACAGCTCGATGGTGGCGCGCGCCACGTTGAAGGAGCCGCGCATGTGGACGGCGATCACCGCGTCCCATTCGGCCTCGGTCATCTTGTGGAACATCACGTCTCGCAAAATGCCGGCGGGGTTGATCACGGCGTGCAGACCGCCAAATTCCTTCTTGGCCTGCTCGACCATGCCGTAGACGGCGTCGAGGTCGGTCACGCTGTCTGAATTGGAGACGGCCTGGCCGCCCGCGGCGCGGATTTCTGCGGCCACCGTCTCGGCCGGACCGGCAGAGCCTTCTTCGTCGCCCTTGAGGCTGCCGCCCAGGTCGTTGACGACAACCTTCGCGCCCTCTTGTGCTGCGATCAGGGCGCAGTCGCGGCCAATGCCGTTGCCGCCGCCGGTGACCAGTACAACCTTGCCTTCAAGTGCGCCCATCGCGTCAGTCTCCCGTTTGATTTGGCAGACACTTATTCGAGGCGGTCGGCCTTGCGCAAGTCAGGGAACAGCCAGGCCCAGATTCCAGTGACCATAACTGCACCCACGCCGCCAAAGACGGCGGCCCCCACGGGTCCCAGAATTCGAGCGACAATGCCGCTCTCGAACTCACCCAGTTCGTTGGAAGCCCCGATGAACACCGAGGATACGGCGGCGACGCGGCCGCGCATGTGATCGGGCGTGACCAGTTGCACCAGGGTCTGGCGCACGAAGACGCTGAGCATGTCAGCGCCCCCCAGCACCGCCAGTGCGGCGACCGAGAGCCACAAGGAATTCGACAGCCCAAAGACGATGGTCGCCAGGCCGAATACCGCCACCCCGCCGAACATGTAGAGCCCGGCCTTGGCGCGGATCGGGTTCGCCGCCAGCCACAGGGCGACGACGGTGGCGCCCATGGCCGGCCCTGACCTCAAGAGCCCGAAGCCTTGCGGTCCCACATGCAGCACATCGCGGGCAAACACCGGCAAGAGCGCCGTGGCCCCGCCCAACAGCACCGCGAACAGGTCCAGCGAGATGGCGCCGAAGATGATCTTCTGTCGCCAAACATAGGCCAGGCCCTCCTTCATCAGTGCCCAGCGCGAGCCAGGGTTGGTGTCCGGCTTGGCGTTTTTGCGGATCATCAGGATCAGGATGGCCGCCAGACCATAGAGTACAAAGCTGGTGAAATAGGCGGCCTCGGCCGACACCGCGACCAGGAACCCGGCGGCGGCGGGTCCGGCGATGGACGCCGTCTGCCAGGCCAGCGAATTCCAGGCGATGGCCCGGGGCAACAGCCGGCGCGGCACCAGCATGGGCCCGAGCGCTGTGTTGGCCGGGGCGAACAAGGCCCGGAACGCCCCGAACAGGGCGGCGATCACCAACAACAGACCCGGCGACGCCCAACCGTTCAGCGTCGCCACCGCCAGCGCCAGCACACTGAGAATTTCACCCGACAGGCACAGCAGCAGCAGCTTCTTGCGATCATACCGATCTGCCGCCTCGCCGGCCGGCAGGGTCAGCAGCAGCACCGGCAGGAACGCCGCCAACCCGATCATGCCCACCATGAACGCGCTCTCGGCGACAGACCGCGTCTCGCGGGCCAACGCATACATCTGCCAGCCCATGGCGACGCCCTGGATCTGCCCGCCGAAGCTTCCCAGCCAGCGGGTGCCCCAGAACAGCAGGTAGTCGCGCTCCTTCAGCAACTCGCGAGCGGAGGGAACGGCGTCTGGCTCGGAGGCGGGGGCATCGGTCATGGGGTCCGAGCAACCTGCCTTGCGCCGGACGGGGGAGCAATGGCGTTGACGTGCGGCCACCCACGTCTTATCTGCGCCGCTCCTGATCACGGCCCGGAGGGCCTTTCCGATGCGACGACGTTCGCTGGCCTGAGCGCCACCCGAACCCAGGGCCTGATCCCAAGGGGTCAGCCTCCACGTCGTCCTTTGCATCCGAGTCCTTCCCATGTCCCCGCAGTCCTGTCGGTCCGTGCCGACACTGATCTTCGTCAACGAAACTCCCCAGCACGCCACAGATATCGAGGCCCTGCTGAACCGCGCGTTTGGCCCTGGCCGGTTCGCCAAGGTGTCGGAGCGGGTGCGCGAGTTTGCCGCCTTTGCGCCGGAACTGTCGTTCTGCGCTTTTGAGGCAGGGCGTATGGTGGGCGTCGTGCGGATGTGGCGGGTGGCGGTGGGCGATCAGCCGATCGTGTTCCTGGGTCCGCTGGCGGTGGAGACCGACGCACGCAAGCACGGCCTCGGCGCCTTGCTGGTGGCGCGCGCCTGCGAGGCGGCAGGGGCGCTGGGCGAGGCAGCGGTTGTGCTGGTGGGCGACCTGCCGTTTTTCCAGCGGGTGGGGTTCGAAGTGGCCTCGGGCGTGGTCCTGCCGGGCCCGGTCGATCCCAAACGGGTACTGATGCGGGTGTCGAGGCCCTCGGTCGAACTGGTCGGGCGCCTCACCGCCCGTTAGCCTGGTGTGAGCGACTACTTCGGCAACCCCAGATGCACCTTGATCGCGTCTTCCAGCCCCGCCATCTCGACCCGGGAGAGGGTTCCGACCTGGTTCTTCAGGCGGCGCTTGTCGGCGGCCATGATCTGATCGGTCATGGCCTTGCTGGGCTGGCCAGAGACTGTGACGAGCGCTTCCCCTGGATACAGCCTTGCGACGTTGGAGGACAACGGGATCACGACCACCCGCGAGAGGTTGCGATTGGCGGCATCGTTGCTGATGATCACCGCCGGACGGGTCTTGCGGATCTCGCTGCCGATAGACGGGTCAAACTCGACCCACCACACCTCACCGCGCTTCATCGCTGCCGTCGCTCGCCAGGGCATCGACCCATTCCTGGGCGTCTGACTCTCGGACGGAATCCGCCGCCATCTCGCGATAGCCGTCATCCAGCGCGGCACCGGACACGTGCGGGCGCACCAGATCCTCGATGAACTGGCTCATCCGGCGCTTGCCGACGGTGCGATAGAGCCCGTCGTAGACAGCCTCATCGAGCGTGATGGTCATGCGTTTGTGCATAGTGCATAGTGCATCGACACTCGCCCTTTGGCAAGCATTGCCGCGCTTGAGCCGACTGCCCGGGACGCCTAGGTTCGTCAGATGGTGGAGACAACGCACAAGCCCGACCTCGACGGCGTGATCGCAGCGGTGAAGCAGGCGCCGGGGCGTGGCCTGCCGCCGGTGCATCTGTGGAACCCGGCGCACAGCGGCGAGATCGACATCGTCATAAAGCGCGACGGACGCTGGCTGCACGAGGGCGCCGTGATCGGACGTGAGGCCATGGTGCGGCTGTTCTCGACGATCCTGCGCAAAGATCCGGATGGGTTCTGGCTGGTGACGCCGGGGGAGAAGCTGCGGATCACCGTCGAGGACGCGCCGTTCATCGCGGTGCGCTTGGATCGTGATGGCGATCAGCTGAAGTTCCTGACCAATGTCGGCGATGAGGTCTCGGCCGACGCCGAACACGCGATCCGCGTTGACGTCAGTGAGGGGGGTGAGCCCCGGCCTTATCTGCATGTCCGCCGCGGCCTGGAGGCCCTGATCTCGCGCGCCGTGTTCTACGAGCTGGTAGAGATGGCGGACGAACGCGACACACCGGACGGTCCGCGTCTCGGGATCGAGTCCGGCGGCATGTGGTTTGCCCTGGGTCCTGCCGGGGCGGCCGACGCGTGACGGAGGCTTCATCGTCCCCACACGACTGGATCGCGGAGCGTCTGGAACCGCTTGACCGTTCGACGCCCGGGGATGGCCGCCACAGTTCGGACTTCGACCTCGACCCCGAGAACTGGTCTGCGCCGGGACAGCCCCTGACCCCGGCGGCGGTGCTGGTCGGGCTGATAGAGCGCGACCACGGCCTGAATGTGCTCTTGACCCGGCGATCCGACAACATGCGCAGCCATACCGGTCAGGTCGCCTTTCCCGGCGGCCGTCAGGACCCGGGCGAGGGGCCTATCCAGACCGCGCTGCGCGAGGCGCATGAAGAGGTGGGCCTGGAGCCACACTTCGTGAAACCGGTCGGTTTTTCCACCCCCTACCAGACCGGCACCGGCTTTCTGGTGACCCCGGTGGTGGGCTTCATCCGGGCGGGTTTCACCCTGACGCCCAACCCAGGAGAGGTCGCGGATATCTTCGAAACCCCGTTCAGCTTCCTGATGGACCTTGCCAACTATGAGGAACACGAGCGCGAGCTGCCCTCGGGCGTGAAGCGGCGCTTCTACGCCACCACCCATGAGGCGCAGTATATCTGGGGTGCCACGGCGGGCATGCTACGGGCGCTGCACGGGCGGCTCTACGGGGCGGACCGGTGATGAGCGAGACCCTGGGTCTGCGGCCCTGGATGACCGCGCCCGAGACGGCGGCGGTGTTCGACGCCCTGGAGGCCGAGGGCGGGGCGGGGTGCGCCCGGTTTGTCGGCGGCTGCGTGCGTAACGCCCTGGTCGGTCGGCCCATCGACGACATCGATATCGCCACGACCCTGACGCCCGAGCGGGTGGTCATGGCGCTTAAAGCGGCGGGCCTTGGGGCCGTGCCCACCGGCATCGAGCACGGCACGGTGACGGCGATATCGCGCCGCAAGCCGCACGAGATCACCACCCTGCGCCGCGACGTCACCACCGACGGGCGCCGCGCGACAGTGGCCTTCACCGACGACTGGGCCGAAGACGCGCGGCGGCGCGACTTCACACTCAACGCGCTTTACGCCAACCGCGACGGGACGATCTTCGATCCCACCGGCCAGGGCGTGGCCGACGCCCGGGCCGGGCGCATCGTCTTCGTCGGCGCGCCGGAACAGCGGCTGGCCGAGGACCACCTTCGCAACCTGCGCTTCTTCCGGTTCCTGGCCTGGTTCGGCAAAGGCGTGCCTGATGCCGCCGCCCTTGCCGCCTGCGCCGCACTGAAGGACCAGGTCGAGGGTCTGTCAGCCGAGCGCGTTTCAAAGGAGTTGCTCAAGTTGCTGGCCGCCGACGATCCACGCGCGGCGGTGGCGCGGATGGCCGAGGCGGGCGTGCTGGGTGTGATCCTGAAGGTGTCCGCCAATCTGGCGCGCTTCGACGCCATGGTAGAGATCGAAAGCGACCTGCTGTTCGAGACCGATCCCGTGCTGCGGCTGGCGGCCCTGTTGCCTGACGATCAACTGGCGGCGCGTCGGTTCGCGGAACGGTTGCGGCTGTCCAATGCGGACCGGGACCGGCTGCAGGCCGCGCTGTCGCTGACGCCGGTCCTGAAAAGCTGGATGAGCCCGCGCGAGATCCGCCGCGAGATCTACCGCTCGGACCTGCCGACCTTCCGCGACCGCGCCAAACTGGCCTGGGCCGCCTCGCCGCGCAGCGCCACCACCATGCAATGGCGCGGCCTGATCGCGCTGGCCGAGGGCTGGGTCGTTCCCACCTTCCCGCTCACCGGCGACGACGTCATCAAGGCCGGCACGCCCAAGGGCCCGCTGGTCGGTCAGGTGCTGGCCGAGGTCGAGGACTGGTGGATCGACCACGACTTCCTCGACGACCCGATGTCCGCCATCGAAAAGCTGAAGGCAGTGGTGCAGGGGCTGGCGTACTGAGGGGCGATACTCACCCCTCTGTTCGTCATCGCCCGGCTCGTCCGGGCGACCCATGATCGCCGTCTTTGCCGCAGCACCCACAACGGCGCCGCAGCACCCTATCGGCAGCACGGAGTTCATGGGTGGCCCGGACAAGCCGGGCCATGACGAGCAAATTTATTTCAATGGGATGGTGGCATTGGAAGTTTGGTGCGAGTTGCGTCAGACACCGACGAACGGATTGCGGATGGTCAGGCCGCCAACGTTCATGCCGTCCTGCATGTCCTCGGAGTAGAAGCGGTCGCATCCCGCGAGGTTGGCTGAAGCCAGCAGCAGGCCATCGAAAACGCTCAGCTGGTACCGCTCTGCCAGCTTGAGGCCTTGGGAATGCGTCTCCAGGGTCAGCGGTTCGATCACCACGTTGGCCTGGATCGCCGCCAGACTTGTCCAGACGGCCTCCCAAGGTGCCTTGAACTTTCGCCGGGCCACATGCGCGAATTCGTTCAGAACCTGAACGCTGATGACGCCGCCCTCAAGAAGTAGCGCATCGGCCCTGTCGGCCTTTGCCGCGTCGCCGGACAGGAGGTAGAGCAGCACGTTGGTGTCCAGGAACGCCTTAGTCACGCGAATTGGCTTCATCGCGATCAAACTTGAAGTCAGCAGGCATCAAGCCACGATATTTTCTCAGACTTTCAAGCCACTCGCGCCGGTCCAACTCACGCTTCATCGTCACGACGCCGGCCTCGTCGATGACGAATTTGACGTCATCGCCTTCCGACACACCCAAGGCCTCGACCATGGGCTTGGAAAGCCGGATGGCCAGGCTGTTGCCCCACTTGGCGACTTTCATTGCGGGCTCCAGGATATACATATGATATGAGTATATCATACTAGTGATCGCTCGCCAACTTGGCGCTGATAGTGAAGAAGGCAGGCCTGTCGCCGGTCGCCTCTGGAAGTCAGCGTTTCCGTTTCGAAGGTGCGACCGCGAGGTTGCACATGGGGCGATAGAGTTCCGGCCCCTGATATGTCAGCAAGCTGCCAGCCGACGCACCGGGGCTGTTCAGATAGGCTGCAAGCCGTGGCACCATTTGAGGGTCAATGCCGGAGCGCCACAGACTGATCGTTACGGCGGATGCGCAGCGGCAAAAGTCGCTGTCGGCGCCGCGCCCCTCGTTCTTTGTCTCACAATCACCTCGGATAGCGGAATCGA
>JANNFM010000481.1:0-6722 GCA_031379795.1 Alphaproteobacteria bacterium | reverse complement strand
GAGGATGTGATGAGCGTCTATCGACTGGCCTCTGTGCATCCACCCGCGCCTTGACTTTCGAGGCCCTACATGCGCCCTTCCGCGCCTCATAAATCAGTTGAATTCCCCCGAGAAAATGCACGCTTACCGCTCACATACCTGCGGCGCGCTCCGCGCCGACGACACTGGCAAGACGGTTCGCCTGTCGGGCTGGATTCACCGCAAGCGTGACCACGGCGGGCTCATGTTCGTCGATCTGCGCGATCACTACGGCCTGACCCAGTTGGTCATTAGCCCCGAGACGCCCGGCTTCAATGTGATTGAGCGCCTGCGCGCCGAGAGCGTAATCCGCGTGGATGGCGAGGTCGTGGCCCGTTCGGCAGAGACCAAGAACGCCAACCTGCCCACGGGCGAGGTCGAGATCCGGGTGCGTGAGATCACCGTGCTTTCCGAGGCTTCGGAACTGCCGCTGCCGGTGTTTGGCGAGCCGGACTATCCGGAAGAAATCCGGCTGAAGAACCGCCACCTGGACCTGCGCCGCGAGACCCTGCACCGCAACATCGTGCTGCGCTCCAAGGTGATCCATTCGATCCGCAACCGCATGATCGGGCAGGGGTTCCTGGAATTCCAGACGCCGATCCTGACGGCGAGCTCGCCGGAAGGCGCACGGGATTTTCTGGTGCCGTCGCGCCTGCATCCCTCGAAATTCTATGCGCTGCCCCAGGCGCCGCAGCAGTTCAAGCAACTGTTGATGGTGTCGGGCTTTGATCGATATTTCCAGATCGCGCCCTGCTTCCGTGATGAGGACCTGCGCGCGGACCGCAGCCTGGAGTTCTACCAGCTCGACGTCGAGATGAGCTTCGTCACGCAGGACGACGTGTTCGCCGCCATCGAGCCCGTCATGCACGGTGTGTTCGAGGAATTTGCGAACGGCAAGCCGGTGACGCCATATCCCTTCCCGCGCGTTCCCTATCGCGAGTGCATGGCCAAGTACGGCACCGACAAGCCGGACCTGCGTAACCCTATCATCATGCAGGATGTGTCCGATCCCTTCCGCGGCGGTGGCTTCGGGCTGTTCGCGCGGATTCTTGAGGACAAGAAGAACGCTGTCTGGGCGATTCCGGCGCCCAAGGGCGGCTCGCGCGCGTTCTGTGATCGCATGAACAGCTGGGCCCAGGGCGAGGGTCAGCCGGGCCTGGGCTATATCTTCTGGAGCGAGGACCAGGGCGGCTGGGGCGGCCCGATCGCCAAGAACCTGGGCCCGGACAAGACAGACGCTGTCATGAGTCAGATCGGCATGGGGCAGGGCGACGCCGCCTTCTTTGTGGCCGGAGATCCGAAAACCTTTGTGAAGTTCGCTGGCGCGGCGCGCACCAAGGTCGGGGCCGACCTGAAGCTGGTGGACGAGGATCGCTTCGAGTTCGTCTGGATCGTTGACTTCCCGATGTTCGAGATGAACGAGGAGACAAACCACGTTGATTTCTCTCACAATCCCTTCTCGATGCCGCAGGGCGAGCTGGAAGCGCTGAACACCAAGGATCCGCTCGATATCCTGGCCTACCAGTACGACATCGTCTGCAACGGCTATGAGCTGTGCTCGGGCGCTGTGCGGAACCACCTGCCCGAGATCATGGTTCGGGCGTTCGAGATCGCGGGTTACAACGAGAGCGTCGTCGAGGAGCAGTTCGGCGGCATGCTGAACGCGTTCCGCCATGGTGCGCCGCCGCACGGTGGCCTGGCCCCCGGCATCGACCGGATCGTCATGCTGCTGGCCGGACAGACCGCGATCCGCGAAGTTATCGCCTTCCCGCTGAACCAGCAGGGTCAGGATCTGATGATGAACGCGCCATCGGAAGTTGCGGAGAAGCAGCTGAAAGACCTGCATATCCGGTTGACGCCTCAGATCAAGGTCTGAGCGCTACCGTCGGACTGGCGGTGGGATTGGCGGCGCAGGCGGTGTCGGGATAGCCGAAATTCGCGTGTCGCTCCGGGACCGAAGTCCGCTGCAGCTACGCGCCACCAGCCCCCGCGGCAGACGGGTGCCCGTCCCGGAACAGGCGTCGTCGACCTGGTCCTGGGTCAATCCGACCGTGTTTGACAGGTCAGCGCCTGTGAGGCTGGTTCGCGTCAGGTCAGCATCATGGAAATCGGCGCCATCAAACCGAGCGCTCGAGAGGTTGGCGCCCCGGAGATCGGCGGAGCGGAACGAGACGCGCCCGAATTCGCCTGACGACAGGAACGCGCCCCTCATGTCGGCGTCGCGGAAGCTGGCGCCCGTCGCCTCGACACGCACAAAATTGGCCCCTCTGAGCCCTGCAGACCGGAAATTGGCGTCGACCACACGCGCGCCGGAGAAATTCGCACCTGCTCCCTCAATTTCCCGCAGTTCGGCTCGCGAAAGATCGGCCCGCTCGAACGATACCCCGCGCAGCGTCGCTGAACGCAGAACGGTCGCAATCATCGTGGCACCCCGGAACGCAGTGCCGGTCGCCTCGGCCTCCGAAAAATCGGCGAGAGAGAGAGTGGCACCACTGAAACTCACGCCCTTGGAGTCAGAAGATTTCAAAGACGCGCCGGTCAGGTTGGCGCCTGTGAAGATGGTGCCGCTCAGGGTGGCTCCCCGCATGTCGGCCTTGGTCAGGGTCACTCCGGTGAAGTTGGAGGCATACAGTCTCGCATCGCGCAGGTTGGCCCCGGTCAGGTTGGCGCCGGTGAAGTTTGCACCCGTGATCTTGGCGCCTGAGAGATTGCGGCCGGCCAGTTCGCAGTGCTTGCAGGAGCCACCGAAGGATATCTGGCGCGACACCTCGCGGTCGCCAGCCAACGCCGCGCCCGCGACCGACAGCGTCGTCAGGGCGGCGGCGAGTGCGACCAGATGGCGGGTCAAGGACATCATGTCAGGCGTACGACCTCAGAATTCAGGCCACACCTCTGCCTGTCGCCGGGCGGCGGCGCCACTTAAATTGCGGTAATTCTTGAGAACTTAGCCTGCCTGGCCTTCGGGAACCCGGCCCGCGCGACTGCCGCACGTCTCGCAGATCATCGCCTGGCCCTTGCGGACAACGGCCATGTCGCCGCATGCCGCGCAGACCTCGGCGGCCTGTAAGGCGGCCGGTCCGGCGCCCCGGCTGGCGCTCGGGAGAAACACCAGATTGTCCGGCGCGGCACCCCGGGCAAAGCCGCGCGAGATGAACCGTGAGGCCGGCTGCGGGTCTTCTGCCGAGACGGCGTCCGCCTTGCCGTGGCCCAGACCGTCGGCGTTCAGTTCTCCGGGGTCTGCGTTGCCCAGATCATCGCGCCCCAGATAGCTGATCCCCAGTTCGCGGAAGATGTAGTCGAGGATCGAGGTCGCGGACTTGATCGTGTCATTGCCGGTGACCGGCCCCGCCGGCTCAAAGCGGGTAAACACGAACGCATCCACGAAGTCCTCCAGTGGCACGCCGTGCTGCAGGCCAATCGAGATGGACACCGCAAAATTGTTCATCAGCGACCGGAAGGCGGCCCCTTCCTTGTGCATGTCGATGAAGATCTCACCCAACTCGCCGTCGTCGTACTCGCCGGTGTGCAGATAGACCTTGTGGCCGCCGACGCTGGCCTTCTGGATATAGCCCTTGCGGCGGTCTGGTAGTTTTCGACGCGTCCGGTCGCGTTCGACGACCCGTTCCACGACGCGCGCCGCAGGTTCCGGGGCCGGCGCGCGGACAGGCAGGTCCGGAGCTGAGGGGACGTCAAACGACAACAAGGCCGGCGCGCTTTCACGCCTTATCCTGACGGCGACGGCATGCGCCGTCAGCGCAGCCTCCACAGTCCCGGGCTCCGCCTGCCACGGTAGAGTCAGCTCAAGGACTGGGGGCACATCCAGAATTGGCGCGAGCGCCAGCAGCATCTCGACCTGCGCCTCAATCCCGACTTCAGAGGCATTTCGCATCGCGCGGCGTTGGAGCTCGGTAAACGTTTCGGCCTCGGCCAGGGTATTGGCGCCCAGGACATAGGTCTGGGCTGCGGTGATATCCTCGCGGGAAAAGCCGGACAGCGCCAAAACGTCCAGTTCAGGGTCGTCAAGCTGCGCGGGCGTGGCCCCCAGCACATCACGCACGAAGCCTGCGCCGACGACGTGGGGTGCAAAGGCTTCCGACAAGGTCCGCACGAAGGGTAGCTCGGCCTGCGCGGCACCGATTTCGAGGTCCGTGAAGCCGGTCGCCGCGAGCGTCTGTACGTTCACGCCCGGCGCGTCAGTCAGCGAGCGGTGACCCAGGATTGTGAGTAGTGCCGCATCGAGATCGCAATCCAGCGCCTTGAGGCCCAGGACCGCCGCCTCGGACAGGACCCGCACAACTTCGCCATCCAGGGTCTCGGCTGTGGTCGCAGGACCGGCCCAGGGCGAGGCGTCGAGGCGCGCGCCGAGCCGCAAGGCGATTTCCGGATCAGCGCTAAGGCCCAATCGGACATCAAGGTCGAGGGTCTCCAACGCCTGTCTGGCTGCGAAGAACAGGTTTTTGGCCGCTTGCCGGGCGTCGTCGGTGTCGTAGTCGAACCCTTGTGCGACCAGCCAGTCCGCCATACCGCCGAGACTCAGCAGAACCGGACCGTCGGCTTCGGCGGCCACCGCCGTTGCTGCCAACCTTACGGATGCGGCAAAAGCGACGTCGTCAAATGCGCCGTCGCGCCAGAGCCCCATCAACTCCAGGCCAGCGGCTGGATAGCCCGCCGCCTCGGCGATGTTCTCGGCGTCCTGCTGCGATTGTGCGGCGACGACCCGGCCGGTCGTCCAGGCGGCGCTGACGAGCGCTGTTGATGGCCGCTTCACGGTGACCACTGGCGTGGTTGGGGAAGCTGCCGGCGGCGCACAGATCCACGCGGTGGCCCCGGATTTTGCCAGGACAATGGCGTCCATAATCGTGGCGTCAGCGACCCCTACCGTGCGCGCGGCCTCCACGGCCCTGGCCAGATTGGTATTGCGTCGGGGGTCGGCGCAGGCGTCGGGCTCCCCATTGCACCGCAAGACCGCGTCCATAACGGCCTGCAGGCGCGCCTCGATGATTCCGGCGGCGGCGCGGGCCGCTTCGCGACCCCGATAGCCAGCCGTCAGCCGATCCAGATCTCCACCCGCCGAATCCAGGAGCGCAAGACGCGAGGACTCCGGCGACAGGGCGAGCACGCCCAGTTGCATCGCGTCCGCAACGGCTTCGCGGAACCGGGTGCGGGCGCGGAGGTCCTTGGTCAAACCCTTGGCCTGCGCCTTGCTGGCCAGATCATACGCGTATTGCTGAATCGCTGCAGCCAGGTCCGTCTGGCCGCCGGCCCAGTCAATCCAGGCCTCGACCCGGGCGTTGGTGAAGTGTGCGGGTGCCTCCACCTCGACCAACCGATCACCCAATTCCAGGGTCCGCCCCTCGATTCCCGCGCGCGACGTCTCGCTGCCCATGGCCGACTCCCTGAGGCCGTAAGCCTAGGCAGCACCGTGGCAGTCAGGCAATAGATGTTGTGTGTGTGACCGAGGTCATCCCCAACATACTGCGAACTGGATGCCAATCGGCTGACGCTGGACGCCCTTGGGGTCGGCCCCTATAGTCCCGGCCAGTTCACCGACCTGAGAGCCCCCCATTGTCCGTCCTGAAGACGATCTTCACCTGGTGGAACGGTGCCACGACCGGCATCTATTTCACCATCGCCAAGCGGGGCCGATTTGTCGGCGCCGATGAACTGGGCAACCGATACTTCGAGGCGCGTGATGACCGCGACAGCTATGACCGCGGGCGAAAGCGCCGGTGGGTGATCTACAAGGGCTACGCGGACGCTTCCAAGGTCACGCCGGATTGGCATGGCTGGCTCCGGTACACCTTTGATGAACCGCCGACGGTCGAGCCGTTTGTATTGAAGCCCTGGGAAAAGTCTCATCTGCCCAATCTGACCGGTACCATTCACGCCCGGCGGCCCCAGGGCGCGATATCGCAAGGTGGCGACCGTCAGGCAGCGACGGGCGACTACGAGGCCTGGAAGCCGGAATAGCCGTGTCGCCCGCGCGCACCTTACCCAGACGTCTGCTCCGTGCCGGATTGGGGGCAGCTGTTGGCGTGCTGTTGGCCGGAGTTGTCTCGGCACAGCCGGTGGTGCCGGCACCCGTCGCGCCTGCTGCGCCAGTTACGCTGCCCCCGACTGGTCCCGCGACCGAGGAAGCGCCCCCAGTCAGAGTCACTGCGCCTGCCGGCGGGCCTGCGGCATTGCCTGTGACCGAACAGGAGGTCGCCCCTGCGGCCGCGCCGAAAGAACGGGTAGCCGAAAAACCGGCGGAGACGGTCGTGCGCCGGGCGCGGTACAATATCGCTGTGCTGCAGGCGCTGGACAAGGTGACGGCCGAGACCTTGCGATTTGAAGCCGAGGTCGGGCGTCCGGTGCGCTGGAAGGGCCTGATCTTCACCGTCAGCGCTTGCGAGCGCTCGGCGGCCAACGAACCCATCGAAGACTCGATTGTCTATCTGACCATTGATGCCCAGCCGCGCCCGCAACCGGGTCGGCCCAGCCCGCCGCCGCGTGGTGCGTTCAAGGGCTGGATGTATGCCTCCTCGCCGGGCCTCAACCCGCTTCAGCACGCCAGTTATGACGCCTGGGCGATCAGTTGCAGAACCAATGCCCCGGTTGTTCCCGTGGCCACTGCGCCCCGTCCAGCGGCAGCCCGGGCGTCGCCCGACGAGATAGCCATCGGGGCCGAAGAGCACCTGCCCGCCATTGTGGTTGTCGGCCTC
>JANNFM010000197.1:0-1604 GCA_031379795.1 Alphaproteobacteria bacterium | reverse complement strand
CGCCCCGCAGGATCAGCGCATGCGCCGCCAGTTCCTCGTCGCGCCGCTTCGAGACCGTCGCGGCGTCGGCCTTCTGGGCATAGCCGCCCGGGTACTCATAGACCTGGCCTCGCCCCTGGGTGCTCAGCATGTCCGTCGCGGGCGTGATGAAGCTGTAGTCGGTGGTCTTGAAACCATCCGGCGTCAGCGCCTGTTCCAGATCGGCGGTCTCGATCCGCGCGTCCTGCAGCCATTCGCCGCCGCCGCCGATCGCCGACCAGGGCACCGAGGCGGCGTTGGGACAGGCCGGGAACTTGCCGGGATCGTCGACCAGAACAAGGGTATGTCGGTCAGCCTTGTGCTCAAACCAGTAGGCAATCCCGGCGGCCTCCATCAGCCGGCTGACAAAATCGAAGTCGGATTCGCCGTACTGAACACAGTAGTCGACCTTGGGATAGCTCAGCACCAGGTCGTTGCGGACTTCGGCCATGGGATAGCTGGCGAAAACCTTGGCGAGGATCTCGGGCACGCTCAGAGTCTGAAAAATACGATGGTCGCGCGACAGAGTGAGCAACCACAACCAGGGCCGCATCTCCAGGGTGACCTGTGAACTGCCCTGAACCATGCGGGTCACGACGCCATGAAACGGTCGGGCGATGCCGTCGCCGCCCTTGAGCGTCACCTCGGCCGCCTTGCCCAGCAGGGCGGCCGGATCGACGTAGGCGAGCCCGCAGGCGGCCAGGCAGGTGAAATGGAAGGGTTGGGAAATCCCTTCCACGCCGTCGAAGGATTGCAGGATCAGGGCGTCGGCGCCCAACGGCGTCGACAACGACAGCGACCAGCTGACTTCGCTCATGGTCGGGCCTCACGCGCCCGCTTCTCGAGTTCGACATGGGACGCAGGACCGCTCACCGCAAGCCGGAACTGGGTCTGAGCCGGCGGAAGGCGGGCGCCGGAAGACGGAGAGTCCGACGCAGCGCCTTCAAAGACGTCGCCCGCTTTCAGCCAACTGGTCCAGCCCAGCCGCATTTGGCGTTGGGACGACAATCTGGAGGCCGGCGCGGTGGCCTGTTCTACCTTGAGGCGCAGCGTGACGTCGAGCTGTCCGTCGAGCATGAAGTCGACCAGGCCGGCCATGGCGACGTGGTCGACGGCGCCCGGCAGAAATGCCAGGGCGCGTTCGTAGGTCATTGGACCCAGAACGATCTGGATGCCGGCTCCCGGATCCCAGGCGCGTCGCCCCAGCACGGAATCCCGACCCAGCCGGCGATTGGCGCCGCCTGCGCCCAGTCGGGTGCGTTGGGCCTTGGGAATTGTCAGCCAGGCGCCGCGAAAGGGCCGCACCTGGGCTGGGACCTCGAAGGTCGCGGTGATCGCACGCTCAATCGCGTGCGCGCTGATCGGACGTTGGTGGATGAGTGCCGCTAACGGCAGCAACGAGGGCGCCAGTCGCGGGATCGTAGCCTTGATCTGCGGTGTTCCCAGGCCGAGCAGAGCATAGACTTGCGCCGCCAGATTTGAATCCTGGACGCGCCCTTCCTGAAGAACGGGCCGGAAGAGCTGCTGCTGAGCGAGCGCCGTGTGCACCAACTGACCGTTAAAGATATCGAGGAAGTCCCGCACGG
>JANNFM010000187.1:0-7030 GCA_031379795.1 Alphaproteobacteria bacterium | reverse complement strand
CCCTGGATGTGGACGAGGTGATCGCCCAACTGCTGGTCACCGAAGGCTTCGCCACCGTGGAAGACGTGGCCTACGTCGACGTGTCCGAAGTGGCCTCCATCGAAGGCTTCGACGAAGAGACCGGCGCTGAAATCCAGGCGCGAGCCCAGGATTATCTGGACCGCGAAGCCGCCGAGCTGGATGGCAAGCGCAAGGAACTGGGCGTCGAGGATGGCGTGCTGGCCATCGAGGGCATCACCCTGCCGATGGCGGTGGCCCTGGGTGCCGGTGATGTAAAGTCTGTCGAGGACCTAGCCGGTCTGGTTCCAGACGATCTGCGCGGCTGGTTCGAAAGCAAGAACGGCGAGCGGGTTCGTCAGTCGGGCGTACTGGAGACCTTCAACCTGGAACCCCAGGATGCCGAGCTGCTGATCATGCGCGCCCGTGTGGTCATGGGCTGGATCGAAGCGCCTGAAGAGCCCGAGCCGGAGCCTGAGGTCGAAGGCGAGCACGAGATGACGGCCGAAGAGTTGTTCGCGCCGGCTGAAGAGCCTGTCGCGGTGGCGGAAGCCGTCGCCGACCCGCAAGACTCTTAAGGACGGGTGAGGTGACCCGCCATGGAGACCCCCGCCGCTAGGCCCGCCAAGACCCTCGCCGAGGCTTCGCGAGAGCGGCGTGATATTGTCTCCGGCGAAGTGATGTCCGAGGCGCGATTGATCCGGTTTGTGGCTGACCCGGACAGACAGGCTGTGCCCGATCTGGCCCGCAAACTGCCCGGGCGCGGGATCTGGGTCGCGGCGGATCGCTCGTCCGTGGAGACGGCGGCGAAGCGCGGCCTGTTTGCGCGTTCCGCCAAGGCCAAGGTTACGGCGCCGAAGGACCTGGCTGATCAGGTCGCGAGCCTGCTGCGCCGTCGCCTGCTGGCCGGTCTGGGACTCGCGCGGCGATCAGGCGATCTGACGTCAGGCTTTGAAAAGGTCTGCGCTACCATTTCGTCGGGCAAGGCGGCCTGGTTGATCGAGGCGTCCAATGGTGCCCCGGATGGCCGGCGCAAGGTTATGGCAGTGGTCCGCAGGCAAAGCCCCGGCCCCGGGATTTTCGGCTTGTTCAGCTCCGAGGAATTGGGTTTGGCCTTGGGGCTGGAGAATGTGATACACACCGCCTTCCTTGCGGGGCGAGCCTCCGGGCGATGGACCGAAGATGTCCGACGCTTCGCAGGATTTAGTCCGCTCCTTCCTGAGGATTGGCGCGAGGAGCCTGGCGAGGCGAAGCGGGAGCCCTGAGGGTTTCCGCCCATCCTCGTTTGATGCGTACGACGACATATGAATGGCCAGGACCGCCTGGTCGGTGAGTAACGCGAGCGAATGAGCGACGAGAACAACAACGACCGCAACGCCCCTCCAGGCGGACGCCAGCCCCTGACCCTGAAGCCGCGCGCCGGTGGATCGGTCAGTTCTGGCACGGTGAAGCAGAGCTTCAGCCACGGTCGGACAAAGACGGTGGTCGTGGAGACCAAACGCGCTCGCCCGCTGGGCGCCGGCGGCGGCAACCTTGCTGCGCCGTCCAACGCCGAACGCCGCGTGTTCGAACCGCCACGTCCCTCACCCGCCCAGGCCCAGCGCCCGGCAACCCCGAACGACGGCCTGTCTGCCGACGAACGCGCTGCACGCCAGCGTGTCATCGAAACCGCCCGCGCCCAGCAGGCGCAGCAGGAAATCGAACGTAGGGCTCAAGTTGAACGCGCCAGCGCCGCTGCCGAAGCCGCCCGTGCCGCCGCAGCGCCGCCGCCTCCAGTCGACGTTCCGGCACCGGTAGCCGTCGCAGCCGCCCCGCCACCAGAACCCGTGGTTGCCCCGACGCCGGCGCCGGTCGTCCCAGCCGCGCCGATCGCTGTCGCGCCGGTAGCCGCTGCGCCTGTTGCGCCCACGCCGGTCGCCGCTGCGCCCGCGCCGGCTCCCCGCGCTGCGCCCGCGGCCGCATTGCCCGGTCAGACACGATCCTATCAGCCGTCGCATGAGCGCCGCGACGACCGGGCCACGACCACCACCTCTCGTCCACCCACCACGGGTCGGTTTGAAGGCTCCTCGTTCAACCAACGTGCGCCGCGCGCCGGTGATCAACGTCCGCCGCGTGATGATCGGCCCCCGCCGCAGGGACGCGACGAGCGGCCGCGTCAGGACGCCCCGGCCAACGGTGGCAACACGGTGCGCTACTCCGCGCTGGCGCCGAAGCCCGCACCGGGCGCCGGCCCGCGCGGCCCAGGTGGCGCGCGTGGTCCCGCCGGTTCGCGAACCGGTCCCGACGCACCGCCCGCGACGCCTGAGGTACAGCGCGCTGCGCGTCAGGCCCCACGCCCCGGCGGCGCGGCCCTTGATCGTCGTCCTGAAGAGGACGACCGCAACCGTCGTGACGCAGGTCCCGGCAAGGCCATGAGCCGCGCCAAGGGCGCACCTGTGCGCCGTGAAGGCCGCCTGACCATCCAGACTGTGGCCGGCGACGCCGAGGGCGCCGAGCGGATGCGTTCGCTGGCGTCCGTTCGCCGGGCCCGCGAGCGTGAGCGCGAAAAGCGCAAGGGCGGCTCAGTCGAGCAGGCGCGTGTGGCCCGCGAGGTCATCATCCCTGACGTCATCACCGTGGGCGATCTGGCCAACCGGATGGCGACGCGCGGCGTCGAGATCATCAAGTTCCTGATGCGTCAGGGCGTGATGCTCAAGATCAACGACGTTATCGACAATGACACCGCTGAACTGGTGGCTACCGAGTTTGGCCACACCGTGCGGCGCGTCTCCGAAGCCGACGTCGAGGAAGGCTTCATCGGCGCCGAGGATGTCGACGACTACATGATCGTGCGACCGCCAGTGGTCACCGTCATGGGCCACGTCGACCACGGCAAGACGTCGCTGCTGGACGCGCTGCGATCTGCTGATGTGGTGTCCGGCGAACACGGCGGGATCACCCAGCATATCGGAGCCTATCAGGTGCGACTGGACGGTGGCCAGGCGGTCACCTTCCTCGATACCCCGGGCCACGCCGCGTTCTCGGCCATGCGGATGCGCGGGGCCAACGTCACCGACATCGTGGTTCTGGTGGTCGCGGCGGACGACGGCGTCATGCCCCAGACCATCGAGGCGATCAATCACGCCAAGGCAGCTGGTGCCCCGATCATCGTGGCGATCAACAAGATCGACAAGCCGGGCGCTGACCCGACGCGGGTGATCAATGAGTTGCTGCAGCACGAGATTGTCGTGGAAAGCCTGGGCGGCGAAACCCAGGCCATCCAGGTCTCGGCCAAGGAGAAAATGGGTCTCGACGATCTGATCGAGGCCATCCTGCTGCAGGCCGAAGTGCTGGATCTGAAGGCCAACCCTGATCGCACCGCCGACGGCATGGTGATCGAGGCCAAGCTGGATCGTGGCCGCGGCGCGGTCTCCACCGTGCTGGTCAAGCGTGGCACGCTGAAGCGCGGTGACATCGTCGTAGCCGGCGAGACGTTCGGTCGGGTTCGCGCCTTGCTGAACGAGCGCGGCGAACAACTCTCAGAGGCTGGACCATCGGTGCCGGTCGAAATCCTGGGCATGGATGGCACGCCGTCACCCGGCGAACCCTTTGCTGTGGTGGAGAACGAAGCCCGGGCCCGCGAGCTCACCGACTACCGCACGCGTCTGAAGCGCGAGAAGACCGGCTCCCCGGTCCAGGGCGCAAGCCTGGCGGACATGATGGCCAAGCTGGCGGACAAGAAGGTCTCGGAACTTCCGGTGATCATCAAGGCTGACGTGCAGGGTTCCGCCGAAGCCATCGTCGGCTCGCTGGACAAGCTGGCGCACGAGGAGGTCCGCGCGCGGATCATCCTGTCGGGCGCCGGTGCCATCAGCGAAAGCGATGTGATGCTGGCCAAGGGCGCCGGCTCGCCGATCCTGGGCTTCAACGTCCGCGCCTCGAAACAGGCACAGGCGCTGGCCGAGCGCGAAGGCGTGGAGATCCGCTACTATTCGATCATCTACGACCTGATCGACGACATCAAAGGCGTGCTCTCCGGCATGTTGGCGCCGATCCAGCGGGAGACCTTCCTGGGCAATGCCGAAGTGCTGCAGGCCTTCGACATCTCGAAGATCGGGCGTGTTGCCGGCTGTAAGGTCACCGAAGGTGTCGTCCGCAAGGGCGCGCGGGTGCGGATCATCCGGGCCGACGTCGTGGTGCTGGAACTGGGTGTTCTGCAGACGCTCAAGCGCTTCAAGGACGAGGTCAACGAGGTCCAGTCCGGGCAGGAGTGCGGCATGGCCTTCCAGGGCTTCCAGGACATCAAGGCCGGAGACACCATCGAGTGCTTCACGCTCGAGGAAGTTCGACGCACGCTTTAGAGACCTGCAAATACGGGTACGGTTTGAGGGCGCGGGATCGATCAGGTTCCGCGCCCTTTTTCGTGCCGACGCTCAGAGGCAGAATCCTCGGCGCCACCCGGCCCGAATCAAGGCCTAGGCGAGCGCGAAGCCCAAGAACCTCCAGGCCCATCAAGAAGGCCGTGATCTGGCCGTGTTGACGCGGTACGGTCGGGCACGTTCCTGGAGGAGCCTTCGCCGTGCGCGCCATTCTGATTGCCATTGCCGCCCTGACATTGTCGGCCTGCGCCACGGTGCAGAAGCTGGATGCCAGCGGCGATGTTCACGCCCTGCTGATCTCGATCCGCGACAATGACCGGGCGACGTTTGACAGCCTGGTGGACCGCCCGGCGCTGCAGCGCGAGATCCAGGCGCGGCTGGTCGCCGAGGTCGCGGGCAAGGATGCGCGGATCGCGGCCCTGGCCTCCTTGCTGGGACCCAAGGTGGCCGAAGTCGCCGGCGACGCGCTGATCCAGCCCGCCGTGTTCCGCGCCGTCGCGCAATACTACGGCTATCGACCCGAGACGAAGATCCCCGGGAAGATCGGCATCTCGACGGTGCTGCGGCCACTGCCTGACGGCCGCGTCTGTGCGGTGAAGGACAAGGACGGCCCCTGCCTGCTGACCTTCACCAGGGCCGTCGACGGGCGGTGGAAATTGTCGGGCTTTGACGGCGAGCTTTCCATGCTGCGGATCAGGCGCTGACCGGCACAGAAACAGAGGGACGAGCATGGGTTACGACGCGGCGCTGGCCGGTTATACGGCGTTCGATTTCACACAAGCAGGCCGTACATTTCCTGTGTATCAAAAGGGGTCCGGGCCAGCCGTTATCGTTATGCACGAAATGCCGGGATTGCATCCTGGGGTTGTAGGGTTTGCGGATCGCGTGGCGGCGGCGGGGATGACGGTGTTCTGTCCCAGCCTATTCGGAACCCCGGGCAAGCCGGCCAGCCGCGGATATGCCCTGACCACGGCGCTGGGGGTGATCTGCATCCGGCGCGAGTTCCACATCTGGCGCGGCGACAAATCCAGCCCGGTGGTGGACTGGCTGAAGGCCCTGGCCCGGCACGCGCACGCCGAATGCGGCGGCAAGGGCGTGGGCGCGGTCGGCATGTGCTTCACCGGCGGCTTTGCGCTGGCGATGATGACCGACCCCAGCGTCGTGGCGCCCGTCCTGTCGCAGCCCTCCCTGCCGCTGGCCCGCAACAATCCCCGCCCGTCCGCCCAGATCGGGCTGTCCCCGACCGAGATCGCCTGCGTCAAGGCCCGGCTGACGGATGAGGACCTCAGCGTCATCGGCCTGCGCTTCAAGAGCGACGTGCTGGTCCCCGACGCCCGGTTTGACACCTACGCCCGCGAATTCGGCGACCGGTTCGAGGCCATCGAACTGGAGGACGCCGACGCCAGGCCCGCGTTCATCCCGCCCCACTCGGTGCTGACCCTGCACCTGAAGGAAACCGGCCCCACCAAGGCGGCCGAACACCGGGTGATCCAGTTCTTCAAGGACCGGACCGGCGCATGACCCGACTGTGGCCGCTTGGCCTGCTGATGCTGGCGGCGTGCCAGCCGCAGGGCCCCCCGGTCGCCCCGGCACAGGCTCCGGCGGATGCGCCGGCCGCCGCGCCCGCCTCGGCCCCGGCGACCTCTGACTTCAGCCAGCCCATGACGGCCATCGGCACCGAGCCGTTCTGGGCGCTGACCCTGGATGGCACGCAGGTCAAGCTGACGCGGCCTGACGAACCGGACCTGGTCGCCATCGCGCCAGGCGCCGCGATCAAGCCGGGTCAGGCGACCTGGGTCGCCTCCGGCCCCGACAAGCAGAGCCTGACCGTGACCTTCTTCGTCAGCCCGTGCTCGGACGGGATGAGCGACCGCAGCTATCCGATGACCGCAGAGGTTACCCTGGGCGGATCACCGGCCTTGCGGGGCTGTGCGGTGAAAACCGCCGACATGCCTTCGGAAACGGGCGCTACGGCAGGTCGTTGAACCCGAACTGACCGAACCCGCGACCCACATCCAGGATCGACAGATCCAGATCAAAGCCGTCGCCGTCCAGCTGGACCAGCCCGTCCAGGCTGGGCAGGCCAGCGAGGTCGAGGGTGGCGTCGGCGGCCAGATCGGCGGGAACGTCAGCGGGGGCGGGATCGGGGGCAGGCCCCGCTGCGGGATCACCCGGGGCGCCAGCGTCGGCAGGCGCCGTGCTGCCGGTGAACACCATGGCGTCAGCGGCGGTCATCGGATCCACCACGGCCACCAGATCGGTGGCGTCCGCCGTCGTGACATCGACCGGAAGCCCGGCCTCGCCATCGGTAAAGGCCGCATAGTCCGCCAGCAGGGCGGACAGTTCGTCGTCAATGCTGATGGAAAATTCAAGGGCCGAAAACATGAGTGCGTCTCGCATGAGGGTCCAGGACCGTTGCGACACACAAAGCCGCCCACGCGGTAAAGATCACGGGAAGCGGGGTGGTTAAATTCGGGAAACCGTGGTGCGAGATAATTACGGTGACAGTTGCAATAACCCCTAACGCAAGGCGATTTTGCGGCCCCTGCAGGTGAGGGGTTATTGCAACTGTTGTCTAATTGATTTCACGTTCGCCTCTGGTTGGTTGCTTAGCTGACCTTGGTCTATGGTTGTCTACGGGGTCATGGCCTGGCTGGGGAGCCGTGGCGGCCATG
>JANNFM010000179.1:0-2540 GCA_031379795.1 Alphaproteobacteria bacterium | reverse complement strand
GCGCAGGGCACGCTGTTTGAAACGAACGCGTCGCCGTCGGTTATTTGCCGGGATATCCAAAGCAAGCAGCAGCGACCACGCGAAGAGATTCAGGCCGACCTCTACGCTTCCTGCCTGCTGATGCCGCGGAGGATGGTCATGGAAGCCTGGGACGGGATGTTTCCGGACCGGAAGCCGCGGGTCCTGCAACCGTCCGCCCGTGTGGCGCACCCCTACGTCGAGATCGCACGGAGCGATCACTGGGCAGGTCGGGGCGACGGGGACAGGATTGATGCCGAGATGGATGCGTTCGCACGGCCGTTTGCCGAGCATTTCCTAGTTTCACCGATGGCGATGCGCATCCGGCTCGAGAAACTTGGCCTGCTGCACCGCGATGTTCTTCACCAGCGCTTCCTGACCCGCCGCCCTTAGTTCCCATTCTTTTGCCGGAGCTGTTAAGTGTCAACTGCACAGTACCTCTACAGAGCGGCATCCGCAGACCTGCGGGGCGCGTCATGAAGCCGCCTGTCCCGGCCAACGACAACGTCGATCTGCGTACGCGCCAGGTGTGGGAGCCGCGCCTTGGGCACGACCTGAACGCTGAACAGGCACGCCAGATCACGGCGGACATGACCGGCTTCTTTGGGCTGCTGGTCAGATGGTCGCAGGCCGACCTGCCGGCACCGGCAAACGATCCCGGCATGCCTTCCCGAGCGGACAAAGGCGGAGTGCGCGATGACGGCTGAAACCATCGCCAAGGCACTCGGCGCCCGGCGCGCGGGCGTTGGCTGGATGGCGCGCTGCCCGGCCCACGATGACCGCTTGCCCAGCCTGTCGATCTGCGACACCGACGACGGCCGGGTGCTGGTGCATTGCCACGCCGGTTGCGAACAACAGCAGGTGATCTCGGCGCTCAAGGCGCTCGGCGTATGGGGTGGAGCGATCGATCGACGTTCGCCGCTGGTTCGTGGTTCGGTGCGCCCGGCGATGCTGCGTCAGTCAGGCCGTGACGACCCCGCGCGCACGGCCGCCGCGCTCTCAATCTGGCAAGCCTCGATCCCGGCGAGACAGACCACCGTCGAGACCTATCTCGAAGGTCGCGGCCTTGGTCTCACATCGGCGACCCCGCTGCGCTCCCACCCGGCGCTGAAGCATCCCTCGGGCGGCGTCTGGCCTGCCATGGTGGCGCTGGTGACGCGCGGTTGGGACGACACGCCGGTTGGCATTCATCGGACGTTCCTTGCGCGGGACGGTCTCGGCAAGGCACCGGTCGAGCCCGCCAGGATGATGCTCGGCCCCTGTCGAGGCGGCGCTGTGAAACTGGGCGCGCCTGGCGACACCCTGATGGTTGGCGAGGGCCTCGAGACCTGTCTCGCCGCCATACAGTCGACGGGTCATCCCGCCTGGGCGGCGCTGTCGACGTCCGGTCTTCGAACCCTGGATCTGCCGGGCGACGTCAAGAACGTATTGGTGCTGGCTGACGGTGACCCGGCCGGCGAGGCGGCGGCCCGGTTCTGCGCCCGGCGCTGGACGCGCGAAGGCCGCCGCGTCCGCATCGCACGACCGCCCCCGGGACTGGATTTCAACGATCTGCTGATGGGCAAGCGCCCGAAACTGGAGGATGCCCCGTGATCGCCGCCGAAGAAATCTACACGGGCGCACAGCGCGTCTCGAACATAATCGACGACGCCGAAGTGTTCGCACTCGAAGAGTGGCGCGCATCGCTTGACGGGCTGGTCGAGAAGACCACCAGCGATCCAGGCGCGCCGTTCAAGCCCGAGGTGCTCTCCAACCTCGCAACCCTGAAGGCCGAGGACCGCGCCGCCTTTGAGGCCCTGCGGGCACAGCTGAAGAAGGCCGGAGCCCGGGTCACGGCGCTCGACGAAGCCATAGGCGAGGAAGACGGTGACACCGGCGGGCGCGGCCCAAAACAGGCCGACATCCTGATCGAGCTCGCACAGTCGACAGAGCTGTTCCATGTCCCAGACGGAACAGGCTTCGCGGATCTCGACATCAACGGCCATCGGGAGACCTGGCCGATCCGGTCGAAGGGCTTCCGCCGCTGGCTCGCCCGCCGATTTTATGACGAGACCCGAGGCGCGCCCAATTCCGAGGCGCTGCAGTCGGCCCTGAACGTAATCGAGGCGAAGGCCCATTTCGACGCGCCGGAACGAAAGGTTGATGTACGGGTCAGCGGGCTCGATGACAGGCTTTACCTGGACCTCGGTGACGACACGTGGCGGGCGGTCGAGATCGATGTCAGCGGCTGGCGGGTGATCGAGAACCCGCCTGTGCGCTTCCGGCGCGCCAGCGGCATGAAGGCCCTGCCTATGCCGATCTCGGGCGGCTCGATCGAAACGCTGCGATCCTTCCTGAACGTTCAGTCGGAGAACGACTTCGTGCTGGTGGTTGCCTGGGTGCTGGCCTGCCTGCGCAATCGCGGGCCTTATCCGGTCATTGTGCTGTCCGGGGAGCAGGGCTCCGCCAAGTCGACGTTTTCGGCGATCCTGCGCGCGCTGATCGATCCCAACACCGCCCCCCTGCGCGCCCTGCCGCGTGAA
>JANNFM010000159.1:0-1541 GCA_031379795.1 Alphaproteobacteria bacterium | reverse complement strand
ATATCCGCAACACGATGGCTGTTGACAAGAACATGGGCCGCGACACCGCGCTGATGGACATCTACCGCGTGATGCGCCCGGGCGAGCCGCCGACGGTTGAGGCTGCGTCGCAGCTGTTCGACACGCTGTTCTTTGACAGTGAGCGCTATGACCTGTCCGCCGTTGGCCGGGTCAAGATGAACATGCGTCTGGATCTGGGCCGCCCGGACACCCAGCGCACGCTGGACCGTGCCGACATCATCGCCTGCATCAAGGCGCTGACCGAGTTGCGCGACGGCAAGGGCGAGATTGACGACATCGACCACTTGGGCAACCGCCGCGTGCGGTCGGTCGGGGAATTGATGGAGAACCAGTACCGCGTCGGTCTGCTGCGGATGGAGCGGGCGATCAAAGAGCGGATGTCGTCGGTGGAAATCGACACGATCATGCCGCAAGACCTGATCAACGCCAAACCGGCGGCGGCTGCGGTGCGTGAATTCTTCGGAAGCTCGCAGCTCAGCCAGTTCATGGACCAGACCAATCCGCTGTCCGAAGTGACGCACAAGCGCCGCCTGTCGGCCCTGGGGCCGGGCGGTTTGACCCGCGAACGTGCAGGCTTTGAGGTGCGGGACGTTCACCCGACCCACTATGGCCGGATGTGCCCGATTGAAACACCAGAAGGCCAGAACATCGGTCTTATCAACAGCTTGGCTACCTTTGCACGCGTGAACAAGTATGGCTTCATCGAGACGCCGTACCGCAAAGTGATCGACAACAAGGTGACCGACGAGGTCGTCTACATGTCGGCAACCGAGGAGATGCGCCACACGGTCGCCCAGGCGAACGCAGCCCAGGACGGCGAAGGCCGGTTCACGGATGACCTGATTTCCAGCCGGAAAGCCGGGGAATTCATGCTGAACCCACCGGAAGCCATCGACCTGATCGACGTGTCGCCGAAGCAGTTGGTTTCGGTCGCGGCATCGCTGATCCCGTTCCTTGAAAACGACGACGCCAACCGCGCCCTGATGGGTTCGAACATGCAGCGTCAGGCGGTTCCGTTGCTGCAAGCCGATGCCCCGTTTGTGGGCACCGGGATTGAAGCCGTGGTGGCGCGGGATTCTGGGGCGGCCATCATGGCCCGCCGGGCTGGGGTGATAGACCAGGTGGACGCCACCCGTATCGTTGTGCGGGCGACGGAAATGCTGGAACCGGGCGAGCCGGGCGTGGACATCTACCGCCTGCGCAAGTTCAAGCGCAGCAACCAATCGTCCTGCATCAACCAGCGTCCGCTGGTGAAGGTGGGCGACGTGGTTCTGCGCGGCGAAGTGGTGGCCGACGGCCCCTGCACCGACCTGGGCGAACTGGCCCTGGGCCGGAACGTCGTCGTGGCCTTCATGCCGTGGAATGGCTACAACTACGAAGACTCGATCCTGATTTCCGAACGCATCCTGTCCGACGACGTCTTCACCTCGATCCACATCGAGGAATACGAAGTCGCGGCGCGCGACACGAAACTGGGGCCGGAAGAGATTACCCGCGACATCCCGAACGTCGGTGAAGAA
>JANNFM010000472.1:0-1683 GCA_031379795.1 Alphaproteobacteria bacterium | reverse complement strand
GTTCGTGACCTCGCCCGCCCCGGATAATCCGCTCGCGCCACCCGACGAGGAATATGAAGTGGCGCCCGGCCAAGTGGTCCGTCTCGATCCCGGCGAGGATGTGACCGTCAGCGCCCCGGCAGATTCCGGTTCCACCTATGAGCCGTTCCAGTATCGGACCCTACTGCAAATCTCGGCCGCGTTGGGCATCCCCTACGGCTATCTCAGTAACGACGGTGCCAAAGGCAATTTTTCGAACTCCCGGCTGTCGCTGATTGAATTCCGCCGCAGGGTTTCAGCCTGGCAGCATTCTGTGATGGTGTTCCAGATGTGCCGACCGGTCTGGGCGCGGTTCATGGACACGGCGGTGCTGGCTGGGGCCTTGCGGCTGCCGGGCTATGACCGCCGCCGCGCCGAGTATCTGGCCTGCAACTGGCTGCCGACCAAATGGGACTGGGTTGATCCGCTGAAGGACGCCAATGCCGAGATTGCCCAGATCGAAGCTGGGCTGAAATCGCGCACCCAAGCCATCGCGGAGCGCGGCTATGACGCGGAGCAGGTCGATGCGGAAATCGCCCGCGAACGTGACCGCGAGCGCAGGCTCGGCCTCGATTTCCGCCGCCCGGGATCGCCTGCGCAGGCTCCGGGTGGTGGTGATCAAAATGCTGACGACGAGAACGCGCCCAAACAGGATGCGTCGGATCCCGACCAGAACCAGACCCAAGATGTCGCCCCGCAGGAGTGATCCGGATGTTTCATGCGCAGATTGCCCAGCGGGCGTTCAACACGCCGCTGTTGGTGGAACCGTCCAAGGCCATGGCGTTTATGTCCGGTCTTGGACCGCGCATCACCGGGCGGCAGTTGCGGCTGGCCGGGATTGAGGTCGCACCCGAAGATATGACCCATGCGGCGCTGCCCGCTCGGGCCGGGATCCTGACCAATGGCCTGGCTGAGCACTATCATCAGGATGGCCAGACACCCTATGCGATGGTCGATGGTGTGGCGGTGATCGAAGTCTCCGGCGTTCTGGTGCATCGCGGGGCGTGGATTGGACAGTCGTCCGGGCAGACCTCCTATGAGGGAATCGCCGCGCAACTCGGCGCTGCGGCCTCGGACCCGTCTGTGCATGGTATCGCGCTGGAGATCGACAGTTTTGGCGGCGAGGTCGCGGGCGTGTTCGATCTGGCCGATACCATCCGCGCCGCGCGCGCTGCAAAACCGGTTTGGGCCTTCGTTGCCGAACATGCTTTCTCGGCAGGCTACGCGCTGGCGTCCCAGGCCGACCGGATCATCCTGCCGCGCACGGGCGCTGTCGGCAGCATTGGCGTCGTCGTCATGCACGCCGATCTGAGTGGTCAACTCTCGGACGCTGGCGTGACCGTGACGCTGATCCATTCCGGGGCACACAAGATCGATGGCAATCCCTACGCGCCGCTTCCTGACCCGGTGCGCGCCCGCCTACAGGCGGAAATCGATAGTATCCGCAGCCTCTTTGCCCAGACCGTCGCAGCTGGGCGCGGCCGCAGTTTGACCGCTGAAGCAGCGCTGGCCACTGAAGCCGAGTGCTATCGGGGCGCTGATACCGTGGCGGCCGGGTTGGCCGACGAAGTCTCCGACCCGGCATCCGCCTTTGCCGCCTTCGCCGCTGCCGTGAATGGGCGCGGCCCGATCCGAAGTGCTGGGCCCAGACGCGCCCAACAATCC
>JANNFM010000100.1:0-1695 GCA_031379795.1 Alphaproteobacteria bacterium | reverse complement strand
TGGGTTTTGAAGGTCGCGCCGGCGTCATGGCCAGGTTCGCGGCGGAGCTGACGGCCCGACCAGGGCATAGGGCCGCCAGTTGGGGGCGTGGCGCACGGCCGGCATGGCGCGACCTTCGGTCCAGCCTTCGGGCATCAGCGTCGGCGCGGTGGCGCTCCAGCCCGCGATGGCGCCGACCACACTGTCGATCTCCTGTCCCGCGATACGCCGCCGGCCCGTGTCGGTCTCCAGGGCGGACCATAGGCTCGTCCGCCGGGCCGTCAGCTCCGCCGCGAACCTGGCCATGACGCCGGCGCGACCTTCAAAACCCAGGGCGGCCCAGCCGGGTTGCGCCTGGCGCGCCCGGGCCGCTGCGGCGGCGACCGCTGCGGCGGGTGTCGCCGCAAAGCTGTAGTCCAGAGCGCCTGTGCGGGGGTTGCGCGCCGTGAGCTGCGTCAAAGACCAAGCCCTCCCGGGTTCAATCGACCTTCGGGGTCGACTGCGGCCTTGAGCGTGCGGGCGATCGCCTGGCTCGCCGCGTCGCGACTGGCCAGCCAGGGATAGGTGCGGCCAACCTGGAAGTGGGCGGCACCGAAGGTCTCGAACACCGCCACGACCCCCCGCCGGGCCTCGGCCACCAGGGCTGTCGCGTCCGAATTGGGATCGTACTTGCGTAGCTTCGCCAGCATGCCCGGCTCCACGGTGGCCTCGTGAATTTCGCGACGCGCCTCGGGCCAGAAGAACACCGGTTCGATCAGGAACGCGTTGGTCGACAGCGTGGTCAGCATCATGCCGGTGTAGACACCCGCCGCCTCGAAGCGCGGCGCCAGGCTGGCGAACAGGGTCTCGATCGCCTGGCGGCAGGCCTCGGCCTGCGAGAGCGCTACGATCCCGTGGATCGGCACCCATCGCTCGCCGTCAGGCCCCAGAATGTTGTTGAGCGGTGTAAAGGGCTGGGCGCGGATCACGCGTGGGATCGTGGCCTCGGTCTCGCGGCCGCCGGCGGCCAGGGCGATGCGGCGCACCTCGGCCAGATCGGCGTCGACCGCCGCCTGGGAACGCCCCTCGGCCACCAGATGCAGCGACCATTCCGATTCCGACAGGAACCCGCGACCGGCCACCGCCATCTTGAAGGCGTCTTTCATTCCCTTGCCGAGCGATGCCGCGCCCTTGACCACCTGGCCCATGGCCATCACCCCGGACAGGATCGTCGCCCTCCGCACCCGGACATCGGCGAGCGCCGGATCAAACCCGATCAGCTCGCACGTGATCCCGGCGCGGGTGATCTCGGCCCCGGCCTCGAACAGACCCTTGGCCTCGGAGAAGGCGAAGGACACGCAGTCCTCGAAGGCCGGCGTGCGGATCAGGCGTAGTGTGATCTCGGCCTTGACCCCGAATGCGCCGGCGTCGCCGCAGAACAAGCCTGTCAGGTCGGGGCCGTAGTGGCGGTAGAACGGATGAGGCCCCTTGCCCGCCGCGCCGGTGCGCAACACCTGACCGTCGGCCAGCACGACGGCAACGCCGATCACGCTCTCGCTGGTGGTGCCGTAATGGCCCGCGCCGAAGATCGCATTCAGCTGCGACAGCCCGCCGCCGATGGTCGAAGAGATTCCGGAGAGCGGCCCCCAGAACGGTGTCCGCAAGCCCAAGGGTTTCAGGGCTTCGTAGAGGGACTTCCAGGTGCAACCGGCCTCGACGGTCACCGTCATGTCGTTG
>JANNFM010000090.1:0-3143 GCA_031379795.1 Alphaproteobacteria bacterium | reverse complement strand
AGCACGCGGTCGCGATCGTGAAAAGTGCTGGCGTTGTACGACACCGGCGTCAAGGTGCCGTTGCGGGCGCGCGCGGTCAGTTCGTAGTTCGAGACCTTGCCGACGCTGAGCACGTGCTTGATGCCATCCTCGGCGCGGCCGGCATCGGTGAAGTAGTTCTTGAACGGCGCGCCGATCAGCTCATCACGGGTGCAGCCGGTCAGGGCCTCCGTCTGCTTGTTGACGTCGGTGATGATCCCGCGCGGATCCGTGGTCATCAGGGCGTCGATGTTGGACTCGATGAGGGAGCGCGTGTAGAACTGCTGGTCGCGCAGCTTCTGGTCGGACTTCTTCTGCTCCTCCTCGACCAGCTTGCGCGCGGTGTTGTCAGTGCCGATCAACAGATACCCGATGATGTCCCCAGCGTCGTCGCGCAGGGCAGTGACGGAGACCACAGCCGGAAACCGGCTGCCGTCCTTGCGGATATAGGTCAGCTCATAGATGTCCTCGATGCCCCGCGAGGCCTTGAACACCAGGGCCTCGAAGCCCGGCGTGATCTCGGTGTCGAGTTCAACACTCAGCGCCTTGGCGCGGGCGATCAGTTCCTGCGGATCAGAGATGTCCGCAGGCGTGATCTGGTTCACCACATCGGCGGCCGCGTAGCCCAGCTTCTGCTCGGCGCCGACGTTGAAGATCTGGATGACGCCCTTCGCATCGGTGGCGATGCTGGAGAAGTTGGCGCTGTTGAAAATGGCGCTTTGCAGCGCGCCCGCCTTCAACAGGCTTTCTTCGGTCTTGGACGTCTGTGTCGCGTCTGTTTTTGCAATGTCCGTATCGGCGCCGTCCTCGAAGGTTCGGTTGTTTGCGATACTGGTTCCCCTGGATTTACCGGCCTCTGAAGTCTGGAACTCTCGGAGGCGTTTTGGCGTTCCGCAGACGAGATCGTTCGGCGCAAAGGCCAGCAGAGAGACCGTTTCCGGGTCTGGACGGTCAACCCGCCTACCCCGTCGCGCGCCTGCTGTGCGGGTCCAACTGGCGTCGCGGCATTAGGTTCCCGGAATTCGCAAAAAGAATCCTCCGGGTCGTCGTGTGCTACGCTTCATTGCAACCTCCGGCCCCGCCGCACGTTTGGCAGTGCGCCCTGGGAGACACGGAATGCTGCTTGAGGCCGGAACGACCTGTTGGCGCGTGGGGGTCGCGGACCGCGCGGCGGTGCTGGTCGATGCCGCCGACTATTTCGCGGCGGCGAAATCGTCGATGGAAAAGGCCCGACACTCCATTCACATGCTCAACTGGGCATTCGATCCCGACACCAAGCTTGCCCCTCGGCGCGACGACGACGACGGCCCTGAAAGCGAAATTGGCGCGTTCCTGATCCGACTTTGCAGCAAGCGGCCTGAACTCGACATCCGCATCCTCTGCTGGAAATCTGCGGTGCTGGTGTCGGCCACCCAGAACTTCTTCCCGCACCGGGCGAAGCGGTGCTTCAAGGATACGCCTATCCAGTTTCATCTGGACGACACCGTGCCGTTCGGGGCCTGCCATCATCAGAAGGTCATCGTGGTCGACGGGCAGGTTGCCTTCACCGGCAGCAGCGATTTCTGTCCCGACCGCTGGGATACCTCCACGCACGTCGACGCCCATCCGCGACGGCGGAGATCCGGCGGCGCACCGAGCTTTTTCGAGTCCCGGCACGAACTGATGGCAATCGTCGACGGGCCTGCCGCCCAGTCCCTGGCAACGCTATTCGCCCAGCGTTGGCAGCGCGCCACGGACGAGGTGTTGACCCCGGCCGAACCCTCGACCGTCGACGTCTGGCCGCAGCACCTGGAACCGGACTTCCTGTCCATGACCACCGGCCTGTCGCGAAGCGAACCCCGATGGCGAGGCGGACAGGAGGCTCGCGAAATCGAGGCGCTGCACCTGGCATCCATCGCGGCGGCCACCCGGTGCATCTATCTGGAGAACCAGTACCTCACGTCGCCGCTGGTTGGCGCGGCGCTGGCAGCGCGTCTGGCCGACCCGTTGGGGCCTGAGGTGATCCTGATCTCGAACCAGCTCTCCCCCAGCTGGTTTGACCAGATGACCATGGACCGGCGTCGCTCGCGGATCATGAGCCTGATGCGCTCGGCCGATCAGTATGGCAGACTGCGCGCCTACGTGCCCGTGACAGCCAAGGGCGCGTCGATCGTCGTGCACGCCAAGCTTTCGATCATGGATGACCGACTGCTGCACGTCGGCTCGGCAAATCTCAACAACCGCTCCGGTGGCTTTGATACCGAGTGCGACCTGTCGATTGAAGTTGAGTCCGACGACAGTCCTGACTGCGCGAGGATCGAACTCTGTCGCAACCGCCTGATTGCCCACTGGCTGGCGTGTCCCGTATCCGAGGTGAGCGATGCAGTGAGCCGGGCCGGGAGCGTTGGCGGTGGGATTGACGATCTGGCAACGCGCGGCTTTGATCGCCTGGTGCCGCTGGCGTCAAGGCCGCTGGGGCCCATCGGTGCCCGTGTTGCGGGCTGGCACCTGGGCGATCCCGTGGGCGTCGCCGATTCGTGGCGACCCTGGAAAAGGAACTCCGCAATCCGTGAGGCCCTGGCGAAGGGGCTACGCCGCGCCCTATGACCCGGATCCTGACCTATAATGTCCACCTGTGCATCGGGACGGACCGACGCCTGGATATCGGACGGGTGGCCGACGTGATCGCGGCCCAGACGCCGGACATCATCGCACTTCAGGAACTGGATGTCGGCCGGGCGCGCACCGGGGGTCTGGATCAGGCCCAGGAACTGGCCCGCCGCCTGGGCATGAAGTTCCACTTCAACGCGGCCATGGCTTTCGAGGACGAGGCCTATGGCGACGCGATCCTGACGCATCTTCCCGAGCGACTGGTCAAGTCCGGCCCCCTGCCCGGGTATCATCGCCTGAAGGGTCTGGAGCCGCGAGGCGCCCTATGGGTGGCCATCCAGGTCGGCGGCCATGAGATCCAGGTCATCACACCCCACCTGGGCCTGGTGCCGCAGGAACAGCGCCTGCAGGCGGCGGCGCTGGCCGGGGTCAACTGGCTCGGCGATCCGGATCGCCTGAACCCGACGATATTCCTGGGAGACCTGAACGCGCATCGGCGGAGCTCTGTCTGCCGGATCCTGCTGCGCGGTCTGAAA
>JANNFM010000632.1:0-6409 GCA_031379795.1 Alphaproteobacteria bacterium | reverse complement strand
CGAGGAAGAGCGCGAGATGATCCCCTATTGCGTGAAAAGCGGCGTGGCGGTGACGCCCTGGTCGCCGTTGGCGCGGGGCATTCTGGCCGGGGCCTATCAGGGCGGGTTCGGCGGCGGGGCGACGGCGCGGTCCCAGGGGCGGTGCGCTGGGCTCTGGGTCCCGGATCGGCCGTTGGCCGTCCGGGATGACGGGTTGGGGTTAGCCGTTCAGGGTGAGGTAGAGGTCGTCCCAGCGGGGATTGGTCTGTTCGATCAGTTCAAGTTTCCAGGCGCGACGCCAACGTTTGATGCGCTTTTCGGCAGCGATGGCTTCGTGGGCGGTGGGGAAGTCTTCGCACCAGACCAGCATCTTGACGCCATAGCGGGTGGTGAAGCCGGGGGTCAGTGTTTCGCGGTGCTGCCAGACCCGCTGGGCCAGATCGCTGGTGACGCCGACATAGAGGGTGCCGTTGCGCTGGCTGGCAAGGATGTAGACCCAGTAGGAACGCTCCATGTCCGGAACAATATGAGAACATTTCGTTCACTTCAACCGTCATCCCGGCTGTAGCGTAGCGGAGCGCCGGGACCCAGGGGCGGTGCGCTGGGCTCTGGGTCCCGGATCGGCCGTTGGCCGTCCGGGATGACGGGGGGTTTTACTGTGGGGGCGAGGGAACAACTGCCGCCACGTGATCTATCAGCGCTCATCTGAATGGGGCAGAGTTCGGCATGAGCGTTGCTTCTGAACCCCTGACCGTCCCGCCGCCGCATCCGCTGTTGACCGCGCCGGTGGCCGCGACGCTGGCCCGGCTGGCGGCGCCGAACCTGTTGGGGATGATGGCGACGACGGCGGTGTCGATTGCCGAGACCGCCTATATCGGGCGGCTGGGCGCGCATTCGCTGGCGGCCGCGGCGCTGGTGCTGCCGTTGATCATGCTGATGGGGATGATGAGCGCGGGCGCCATGGGCGGGGGCACATCATCGGCGATCAGCCGCGCGCTCGGAGGCGGCGACACGGGCCGGGCCGAGGCGCTGGCGCGCCATGCCATGGTGATCGCCCTGGTGATGGGGCTGTTCTTTACCGTCGTGCTGACGCTGTTCGGGGGGGCGCTGTTTCACCTGCTGGGCGGACGCGGCGAGACGCTGACGCTGGCGGGGCAATATGCGGGCATCGTGTTCAGCGCGGCGATGGCGCTGTGGATGAGCAATATCCTGGCCTCGGTGCTGCGGGCGTCGGGCAACATGGCGGGCCCGGCTGCGGTGATGATGGCCGGGGCGGCGTTGCAGGTGGTGGTGGGCGGGGCGTTCTGCTTTGGCTGGGGACCCGCGCCGCGTCTGGGGATCATGGGCGTGGGGCTGGGCCAGGTGGTGACCTCGCTGCTGAGCGTGACGCTGATGTTCGTGATGCTGCGTCGACCGACGGCGGCGGTGCGGCTGAAGGTGTTCGGGCCGCTGAGGCGCGATTTGTTTGCGGATATTCTGAAGGTCGGCGCGCCGGCGCTGTTTTCGCCGATCCAGACCATAGGCACGGTGCTGATCGTGACGGCGGTTGCCGCGCGGTTCGGCGTGGAGACCCTGGCCGGATACGGCATCGGCTCGCGGCTTGAGTTCCTGCTGGTGCCCATCGCGTTTTCGGTGGGCGTGGCGTCAATCCCGATGGTGGGACTGGCGATCGGGTCCGGGAACGTCGCGCGCGCCAGGCGGGTGGCATGGACGGCGGGGATCATGGGCGCCATCGGGCTGGGCGCGATTGGCGCGGTCCTGGCCGTGGCGCCGGACCTGTGGGTCAGCATCTTTACGACGGATCCGGGCGTGCGGGCGGCGGCGGCGCTGTACTTGCATTTCGTGGGGCCGATGTTTGGGTTTTTCGGCATGAGCCTGGCGCTCTATTTCGCCTCGCAAGGGGCGGGCAAGATCGCCGGACCGCTGCTGGCCGGGACGTTGCGGATGGCGGTGGTGGGGATCGGCGGCTGGCTGCTGGTCCTGAACGAGGCACCGACCTGGGGCCTGTTCGCGCTGGTGGCGGCGGGCATGGTGGTGATGGGCGTGACGACCGCAGGCTTTGTAGCGATCACGCCGTGGGGGCCGAAAGCGGCGAAACCGGTTTAGGAGATATTGGGCATGACCCACAAGGTTCGCGTCGCCGAGGTGTCCGAGACCGACACCGTGCTGAACACCCTGACGCTGGCTTTCGCCAACGATCCGCCGCTGCGCTATCTGTTGCCGACGGCGACGGCATTTCTGGCGGCCTTCCCCGGATTTGCGACGGGGATGGGCGGCCGCGGCATGGCCGCCGGAACCGGCTATCTGGCCGACGACGGGGCGGCGGCGGCACTATGGCTTCCGCCCGGCGTGGTGTCTGACTTCGAGGCCCTGGTCGGGGCGATCTCACCCTATCTGACCGAAGAGACCGGCGAGGTGATCGGCCAGGTCTCGGAAGCCATGGCGCACTATCATCCGCATGATCCCCATTGGTACCTGGCCTTTATCGGTGTGGACCCGGCGCGTCAGGGGCTGGGGCTGGGCTCAGCGATGCTGAAAGAGACGCTCAAGCGCTGCGACGCCGACGGGTTGCCCGCCTATCTGGAAAGCTCCAACCCGAAGAATGTGCCGCTTTATGAGCGGTTCGGGTTCGAGGTGATGGGGGTGGTGCAGCCGGGGAACTTCCCCCCGATGTTCCCGATGCTGCGGCCCGCGCGCGGGTAGGCGGCGCGCGACAACTGGTTCCCCGGTACGGCGTCGCTGGCGCTCCTTGACCGGGGATGACGCATTTTAATGGAAGAGGAGAGGCGACATGGCGGAGACGCCTGAGCGGGGCATCAGTGTGCCTGAAGCACGGACGCGGACGATGCGGCCGAAGAAGAGACCGGTGAGATATTCGGAAGGACTGGTCGACGCGATCTGCGCGCGATTGGCGGTCGGGGAGACCTGGTTGGCGATCAGCCATGACGACGACATGCCGTCGTACACCGCGCTTTACCAGTGGCGGAAGACGAAGCCCGGGGTCGAGGACCAGGTGGAGAGGGCCCGTCAGATGGGGGCCGACGCCCTGGCCGATGAGCTGCTGGACACCGCGCGTGCCGTAACCACGGCCACGGTGGGCGCCACCAAGGTGCGGATGCAGGGCCTGCAATGGATGGCGGGAAAGGTCGCGCCACAGCGCTATGGAGCCAAGGCCGGGATGCCGACGGCGGCGGGCAGCGTTGAGGTGCACATCCGGGTGCGCAGGTTCGAAAAGCTGGTCGGCGAGGACGGTCGGGCGTTCCTGCGCGAAATTCTGCCGGAGGGGGAGCAGTGATGGACGCGGTCAACGACAACCTCAAAACCGATGCTGCGGTGCCGGCGGAGCGGATCATGGGTGTTCCGATCAACTGGGAGCCGCGGCCCTATCAGAACGAGCTGTGGGACGCACTCTGCACCGGGACCAAGCGGGCCGATGTGGCGGCGCATCGTCGGTGGGGCAAGGACGAGGTGGCGCTGCACTGGGTGGCCTATGCGCTGCAGGACCGGCCAGGCGGCTATTGGCACCTGCTGCCGCAGGCCAGCCAGGGGCGCAAGGCGATCTGGGATGCGGTCAATCCGCATACCGGGCTCAGAAGGATCGAGGAGGCGTTCGGTGCGTATCTCGAACCGGTGTTCCACGACGCCGAGATGAAGGTGACGTTCGGCAACGGCTCGACCTGGCAGGTGCTGGGCTCGGACAATCACGACAGCCTGATGGGCGCGTCGGTGGTGGGGGTGGTGTTTTCGGAGTGGTCGCTGGCGCAGCCGGAATCGTGGGCCTACATCCGGCCGATCCTGCTGGAGAACAACGGCTGGGCGCTGTTTCTGTGGACGCCGCGCGGGCGCAACCACGCCGTCCAGGCGTTTGAGAGTCGGCAGGCCGATCCGGAGTGGTTCACCCTGCGCGCACCGGCTACGGCGACCACGGTGTTCACCCCCGACCAGCTGGAGCGTGAGCGCCGCGAACTGGTGGCGGAGCTGGGCTCGGAGGCCGAGGGGCGGGCCAAGTTCGCCTCGGAGTATCTGGTGGATTTCGATGCCGCCGCACCCGGCGCCTACTATGCCGAGGCGCTGGGGGATGCCCGCGAGGCCGGGCGGGTCACCTCGGTACCGGTGGACCCGGCGCTGAAGGTGGATACGGCCTGGGACCTGGGCATCGATGACTATACGGCGATCTGGTTCTTTCAGCAGGTGGGCCGTGAGATCCGGGTGATCGACTATTACGAGACCCATGGAGTGGGGCTGGACACGGTGGTGCGCGAGGCGATTGCGGGCAAGCCGTACATCTGGGGCACCCACCACCTGCCGCACGATGTGATGGTGCGGGAGCTGACGTCGGGGCGGTCGCGGTATGAGGCACTGGGGGCGATGGGACTGTCCAGGATCGTGGCGGGGACGCGGGCCGACCCGGAGGAGCGGGTGAGCGCGGCCAGGTTGATGATCCCGCTGTGCTGGTTCGACAAGGGGCGTTGCGCGGTGGGGCTGACGCGACTGAACGCCTATCGCAAGCGCTGGGTTCAGGCGACGCACATCTATGGCGGGCCAAGGCACGACGAGGCCAGCCACGGAGCCGACGCGTTCGGCGAGTTTGCAATCAACCGCCGCGGCGTGATCGCGCCGCAGCCGGTGGCGCGGCGGCGGTATTCGCCGGGCGGGCAGTCGTGGATGAACTGAGACACGCGTTAATCGCGCCGCTTAAGGCGGTGTCAGGCGTGGTGGTTTACATGCCGCTATGGGGGCGCGCTGCGGCAGGAGGCGGCGTTATGCCTGATCTGGTGAGGCAGGTTTTCGATCTGATGCTGGCCAGGCCGCTGAGCACGCTGGGCTGTGCGGTCGCCGCTGTTCTCTATGTGCAACTGATGGCGGGGCCCCGGGTGCGGTGAGGACGTTTCGATGCCGACGCAACCAACCTTGACCTGACGCGGTTAAACCTCCTGGAAATGGCAGGGCTATCGCATGTGAAGGTTTGGCGGCGGCGGTGCCGAAGAAGGGAACCGCAGAGAACGCGGAGGTGCGCAGAGTTACAGAGGCATCCCCGGCGATCTCCGCGCGCCTCAGCGGCCTCAGCGGTTGAATCGAGGGGCCTCCGGCCTTTCCGCGGCCATATGCGATTCCCCTGCTGGAAACGGGAGGACTTCAGTCATGAGCGGTGTGGGTATTATCGGTGCCATCCTGATCGGCATTCTGGCCGGCTGGATCGCGGAGAAGGTGATGAAGCGTAACCACGGCCTGCTGGTCAATCTGGTGGTGGGTGTGGTCGGCGCGTTCCTGGGCAGCTTCCTGTTCGGCGCGCTGGGTCTGGGTGCCAGTATGGGGTCGGGCGTGATCCCGAGCCTGGTCGTCGCCACCCTGGGTGCGATCCTGTTGCTGTTCATCGTGGGTCTGGTGCGCCGTAGGGCGTAGGCCTCGCCACGCCTGAAGGCGTCGCGCGCTTGACAGATATTATTACGTGTGTAGTTGTTTATTGCTACACACGTAATAAATAGCTGGGAGGCTGAGATGCGGCGCATGGGTTTCGGAATATCGACGGTGGCGGTGGGCGGTGTGTTGAGCGCCGGGCCCGCGACGGCGCAGACGGTGGTGCCCGTCACCGAACGGCTGACGGTGGGTGACGTTTTCGCCGACGCTTCGCCCGAGGTGCAAATCGTCTTTGCGCTGCTGCTGGTTGCCACGATGGCGGCGGTGGCGGTCTGGGCAGCGAGCCTGCCCAAGGTGGGGCAGGCCGACGCCAAGGGTCTGGCCGGAGCTCTGGGGCGGTTGCGGATTGTACGCTCCGGCGCGACGCCGCTGGGGCTGTTGGCCGCCAGCTACACCCTGTTCAGCGGATTTCTGGGCATCGCCAATGTGCGGCCCGCCCCCACAATTACAATCCTCGCCCCCGGCTGGGCCGAGGCGGCGCTGGCGGTGATGCTGGGCCTTCTGGCCACGACTGTGGCCGTGGTCTGCGAACGTCACCTCGAAGGCCGGATACGGCGCGCGGCGGCGTAAGCGCGTGGGCGACGCCCGCATCTCGGCGGCCGAAAGCCAGGTGATGGCGGTGGTGTGGGAGCTGGACGGGGCCGGGTTCGAGGAGATCCTGGCCGCCGTCGGGCCTGCCAACGCCTGGGGTGCCTCGACCGTCCGCACCCTGATCCACCGGCTGATCGGCAAGGGCGCGCTGGTGTCGGAACGGCGACGCGGACGCACGGTCTATGCGGCGTTGCTGGCGCGCGAGGCGTGGCTGACGGCGGAGGGGCGCGGCATGCTGGACCGGCTGTTCGACGGACGGCTGGCGGGGCTGGTGGCGCACCTGACGCGGGAGCGGGCGGTGGCCCCGGAGGACCTGGCGCGGCTGAAGCGGCTGGTGGCGGAGCTGGATGCCGAGGAGGAGTAGGGGGCGAGCGGTAATTTTTGTTCACGTTTTGTCTTGACGTCACCGCGCAAATTCGGT
>JANNFM010000627.1:0-3472 GCA_031379795.1 Alphaproteobacteria bacterium | reverse complement strand
CTTCAGCAGCGGCATCGGATAGACCGCGAACAGCGCCGGCACCGGCAGTTCACCCTGGATAGCCGCGCCGAGCGCCAGGGGTGTTGCCGCGCCGATGGCCAGGCCGATAGCCACGCCCACCAACGACAGCAGCCCGATCTGAGCCAGATAGATATCGCGGATCAGGCCGCTCTCGGCGCCCAGGGCCTTGAGCGTGGCGATGGCGGGCTTGCGGCTGTCGACATAGGCGCTGACGGCGCCAAATACCCCCAGCCCACCTGCCACCAGCGAGGCCAGGCCGATAAAGCCCAGGAAGTACTCCAGCTGATCGATGATCCGACTGACGCCGGGCGCGGCGTCGTTGCGGTCGCGGACCCGGACACCCGCCTTGATGTCGCGCTGCACGCCGGCTTTCTCGCGGGCCAGGTCGAGGCCGGGATTGAGGGCAATCCGCGCCGTCTCACCAAACGGCAGCCCGGGCTCCAGCATACCACCCTGTTCGAGTGCGCCGCGACCCGTGAGCACCCGGGGGCCCAGCTGAAACCCACGCGACAGACGGTCCGGTTCCTGTTCCAGGACCGCGGTCACGCGCATGGGCACATTGCCGACCAGGAACGGGTCACCGACCTTGAGATTCAGGCGATCCAGCAGGGCCTGTTCCACCGCCGCGCCCCAGATGCCGTCGCGTAACGCCAGCGCAGGAGCGAGGGGCACCCCACCCTTCAGCGTGACTTCGCCGGCCAGGGGATAGGCCTTGTCGACACCGCGGAACTCCACAAGTCGCCGGTCGCCGGAGGGCGCTTCGGCCATGGCCGGCGAGGCGACCGAGAAGGTGACGCGACCCCTGGCAGCCAGTTTCTGACGCTCTGCTGGGGTCATCTGGCGCTGGTTCACCGAGACGGCAATGTCGCCGCCCAGGATATCGCGGGCTTCGCTGGCCAGGCCTCGACGAAAGGCCTCCGCCGTCGAGCTGGCGGCAGCGATGGCGGCCACGCCCAGCGCCAGACAGGCGAGGAAGATGCGGAAGCCCTTGACGCCGCTCCGCAGTTCCCGTGCGGCGAACCGCAACCACAGTGGGGTCATGCGGGCTCGACCTGGTGGCCGTCGCGCAGGGTAACGGCACGTTGAGCGCGGGCCGCCAGGGCGGCGTCGTGGGTGACCAGCAGCAGCGCCGCGCCGGTCTGGTCGACCAGCTCGAACAACATGTCGGCCACCATCTTGGCGTTCGCGCTGTCGAGGTTGCCGGTGGGCTCGTCGGCGAACAGCAGGGCCGGGCTGGGTGCCAATGCGCGGGCCAGGGCGACCCGCTGCTGCTCACCGCCTGACAGTTGATGCGGATAGTGCCTGGCCCGCGCGCTCAGGCCCACGCGGTCCAGCCAGAGCCGGGCCTGTTCCATGGCGCCGGCCTTGCGGGCGATCTCCATCGGGGCCGAGACGTTTTCCTCGGCGGTCATGTTGGGCAGCAGGTGGAACGACTGGAACACGAGACTGACCCGCCCGCGCCGGAGTTTCGCCCGCCCGTCTTCGTCGAGCGCCGCCAGATCCTGGCCGAAGAGTTCGACCCGCCCCAAGCTGGGCCGCTCGAGACCGGCGGCGACAGCGATCAGGGAGGATTTTCCCGAGCCGGAGGCACCAACCAGCGCCACCTGTTCGCCCTTGTTCAGCGTCAGACTGAGGTTGCGGAGAATTTCGACGGGACCTGCGGCGGACGGCAAGGTCAGCCCAACATTATCCAGCACCAGCGGCGGCAAGTCGTCCAAAGAGATCCTCAGCAGTTGAGTGACGCGTAGGCTCCCTTACATAGGACGTTCATGGCCACGCCAAGCCCCTCTCGCCGATCCTTTTTCGCTTTGCCGCTTTTGGCGGCGGCCTGGCCGTCGTTTGCGGCGCGACCGCTCGTGATTACGATGCTGGGGGACTCGATCACCGCGGGCTACGGCCTGCCCGGCAAGGCGGCGCTGCCCAACCAGCTTCACGAGGCGCTGACCCGGCTCGGTATCGCCAACGTCGTGCGCGCAGCCGGCGTCAGCGGCGATACGACCGCGGGGGGCCTGGGCCGCGTGGACTTTAGCGTCCAGAAGGACACAGATCTGGTCATTGTGGCGCTAGGGGGCAATGACCTTCTGCAGGGCCTGGACCCCAAGCGGACCCGGGCCAATCTCGACGGCATCATCAAAAGGCTGAAGGCGCGCCGGATTCCCGTGCTGCTGGCGGGCATCGCAGCACCCAGCGAGGTCGGCGGCGGCTATGCGCGCGACTTCAATGCTGTGTTCACCGGCCTGGCCAAGGTCCACGGTGTGCCGCTCTATCCCAATCTGATCGAGGGCGTGGCGCGCAAGCGCGAGCTGAACCAGCCCGATGGCATCCACCCCAACGCCCGGGGGGTTCAGATCATCACGGCGAAGCTGGCGCCTGTGGTGGCGAAGGCTCTGGCCGCCCGCCGCTGAGCTGTGGCAGAATGGCGACCATGACGCCCGCCCAGTCCGCATTGCTGGACCGCCTGACCACGACACTTGGCCAGGACCCCCGGATTCAGGCGCTTTGGCTGGGCGGCAGTCTCGCCCAAGGCGGCGGCGACCCCTGGAGTGATATCGATCTGGTGGCCCAGGTGGACGCGGCGGACATGGCCGGATGCCTCAGTGACTACAAAGGCCCGCGACCCGGACTGCCGGAGCGGGTCCATGTCCTTGAGGTCTACGGATGCATCATCAACTCGGTGACGACCGCGTGGGAACGCTTCGACATCGTGTTCCTCCCCGAAGCCCAGATCCGCAAGACCTATGGGTCTGAACTGAAACCGCTGTCCGGCGCGGCCGTCCAGCTGGATCCGAAGCCGGAAGTGGAAACAGATGCGGCGACCGCCGCGCGGGTCGAGGGCCTGATCCAGGAATTTCTGCGCGTCCTTGGGCTGGGACCTGTGGCGATCGGGCGCGGCGAATGGATCGTCGCGCAGCAGGGCCATGGTCTGCTCCGTGACATGGCGGTCAACCTCATGCTGGAGGGCAATGGTGTGCCGCGCTCGGCGCGCGGGGCCAAGCGGCTGAACGTCTATCTGAGACCGGATCAGCAGGCCGCGCTGGAGGCGATCGCGCCGCCGTCAGCTAATCGCGAGAGCTTGCTGGCGAGCCAGGTCGCGATCGCTCGCCTGTTTTTCAGCGAAGCTCGGCCGATCGCCGCGCGGATGGGCATCGTCTGGCCTGAGGCGTTCGAGGCGGCGACCCGGCGTCATCTGAAAGCCGAACTATCGCTGGATATCTGAGCCGTGGCACACTCGCGAAAACGCGGGAGTGCGGCATGCTGAAATGGACGGTCGGCGATGTGACGATTACGCGGATCGTCGAGATGGAGACCAGCGGCGGCACGCGGTTCCTGCTGCCCCAGGCCACCTACGAAGCCGTGCGCGAAATCCCCTGGCTGATCCCGCACTTCGCGGAAGAGAGTGGCAAGCTGAAAATGAGCATCCACGCCCTGGTCGTGGAAACGCCCGGTCGCC
>JANNFM010000626.1:0-1629 GCA_031379795.1 Alphaproteobacteria bacterium | reverse complement strand
ATGAAAGCGGAAATCACCGCCAGCACCAGCAAGCCCTTCATCGCCATGTCGAACAGTTCGGACTGATCAAAAGCACCGACGACCGACTGCGTGGTGATGTGTCCGGACGTGAGGGTGACCGCGAGCGGCGTGGCCATGGCGGCCAGCACGCCCAGAATGGTCATCGACCACTGCCAGATCGGGATTCTCTTCAGGTCGCCCCATGGTCGCGCGAAACAGGCCAGCGCCAGGACCAGCGGATACTCCCAGACATCCTGAAAGATCACCGGGGCAACAAAGGCGTTGAACCCGCCGCCGACGACGCCGCCCAGCGAGAGGCAGAGGTAAAACTCGGTCAGCCGCCCCGGGTCCGGTCGGCGCGCCACCAGCCGCTGGTGACACATCAAGGCCGTCAGGAAGAACGCGGCCAGGTGGATGAACAGCTGCAGACCAAAGAATGTGGTCCGGAAAGGCAGGAAGGCCGCGCAGGCCGCCATCGCGGCCCCTTGCAGGGTCAGGGTCAGGCCCAGCGACATCGCCGGCTTTTCCTGGAAGGCGATGATGAAGGTGATCAGATAGAGCGCCAGGGGCAGCACCCACAGGAACGGGGCGGAAGCGACATCGGTGGTGATATAGGTCGTCACGCCCAGCATCAGGCTGGAGGGGATCGCGGCCAGGGCGACCCAGATCAGGCGGTCGCGCCAGGAGACCGACGAACTTTCCGCCGCTGTCGTGTCAGCCCTGACGGAACGGGCCCGTGCGACAAAGAATCCCAGACTGGCGATCAACACCACAAACAGCCCGTAGCCGGCGCTCCAGCCCATCCGTTGCCCGACAAGGCTGAACAGCGGCTCCACTACGATCGGGTAGGCGAGCAAGGCGATCAGGCTGCCCAGATTGCTGGCCGCATAGAGGACGTACGGTTCCTTGCCCTCGGCCGCGCCCACGGTTCGGGCATGCCACGCCTGCACCAATGGGGCCGTTGCTGAGAGGATCGCAAACGGGGCGCCGATGGATAGCGTCAGTACGGCCAGCAGCCACAGGTTCGGATGGTCAGACGATGGCGGCCCGGCCAGCCCGTTCACCCTTAGGGGCAAGGCGATAGCCGCGACGACCAGAGCTGCACAGTGAACCAGCGCCTGGGTCCGGACCGACCCGATCCGCTGCAACAGGTGAGCGTAGGCATAGCCCGCCAGCAGGGCGATCTGGAAGAACGCCATACTGGTATTCCAGACCGACGAACTGCCGCCCAGCAGCGGCAACACCAACTTGGCCACCATGGGCTGGACCAGAAACACCAGGGCTGCGCTGGTAAACACCGTCACGGCGAACAGCGCAGGTGGGACCTGACGGGCGTCGGTATCAACGGCGAGCGTGGTCATGGGTCTCGAATCGTCTTGATCGAATGTGATGTCCGATGCTCTGTGGTGGCATCCAACCGGTAAAGAGACCTTGTCGCCTATGTTTAACCTCGAGATTGTCACCCTGGCCCGACTGTTGCTCGACGAGGCGAGGGAACGCTCGCTGCGGATCGTCACGGCGGAGAGCTGCACCGGCGGGCTGGTAGCAGCCGCCATCTGCTCGATCCCGGGCGCGTCGGATGTGTTTGAGCGCGGCTTCGTCACCTACACCAACCGGGCCAAGCAGGAG
>JANNFM010000622.1:0-3336 GCA_031379795.1 Alphaproteobacteria bacterium | reverse complement strand
GGTGCAACTCCACCTGTGCATCATCACCGTGCTCACCCAGATCGAAGCGCCAACGGCCGCTGTGGGCGACAAACACCTCTGCTGTGTCGTGGCTGTGCTGCGAATTCACGCATCCTGGAGGTTGGCGTGCGCCACCAATGTTGAAGCCATGCGGCTCCGCAATATGAACATGCTGGTTCGGATTCTCCGAAACACCCGGTCCTATGATCGTGAAATTCTCTTTCGACTCCGAGCCCGGCGTGCGGCAATCGATAAAGGCGTTGTAGCAGGGGATCAGATCGCCATAGCGCACCAGCCGCCCGGCCAGCTTCTCGCGGGTCCACTCCACGACAAAGGCAGATGCGTTGGCCATTTTACTCTCCGAACACGATAGCAGCCAAGGCAAAAACGACACCTTGAAAATTACAGGTTTACGGCGATTGCATTCGAAGTCAATATAGTTCCAATTGGGGGTGCGGATGACGCTCGACAAAGTAAGCTATTGGCAATTGATCGAGGATCACCGCGATCTCAGTTCGCAACACCGCGCACTGACCGAACGGCTCTATGCGGTTGATTGCGATTTCAACGCGGGCGCTCCAGTCGATCATTGCGCCGGGCGAGAAGCCATCAGCGAACGCTTTTGGGGTCCGCTAGTTCGCGCCTTCCCCGATCTGCAACGGCGCACAGACATCTTGATGGGCGGCCGCTTCAAAGATGGTGACTGGATCACCACCACAGGAAATTTCGTCGGTCATTTTCAGAATGATCTCTACGGCCTGAAAGCCAGCGGACGACCACATTTTATTCGCTATGGCTGGTTTGACCGGCTCGAGGGCGATCGCGTAGGGGAAAGTTATGTCCTCCTCGATCTTACTCGATTGATGATCGAAACTGGCCAATGGCCGCTGCGACCGCAGCTTGGCGAAAGCTGGTCGCACGCACCGGCAACGCAAGACGGCATTATGCTCGGTGCGCAGAATGACGCTGAATCGGGAAAGAGCCTCAAACTGGTCGAGGCGATGATCGCGGGGCTGATGTCCTATGATGGGAAATCGCTTGCAAGCATGCGTATGCGGCGGTTCTGGACGTCGCAGTTTCATTGGTACGGGCCCGGCGGCATCGGCAGCGCGCGGGGGCACAGCGACTACGAACGCGCCCACCAAGCTCCCTTCCTCAAGGCCTTCCCGGACAGGATCGGCGGCAACCACAAGTGTCGGATCGGCGAAGGGGCCTATGTCGCCTCAACTGGTTGGCCAAGCATCAATGCCACGCACTTGGGTAATGATTGGATCGGTATTCCCGCGACGGATAAGCGCATTACCCAGCGGATCATGGATTACTGGCGGCGCGACCGTGATTGGCTGTCAGAGAATTGGGTGTTCATCGACATGATCGATCTGGTCGCGCAATTCGGCGTTGATCTGTTGCCGGACTTTGACAGGCCATCACAATGATCCGCGCGCAGGACTTTTCGCGACGTCGCCGCATCGGCGCACTGGCGTTCCTGCTGGTCGCCTACTTCTTCTACGCATGGTCCTGGAACACCGTCGATATCCTGCGTCCCTACATCAAGGAGAGCCTTGGCCTGACGGACCTGCAGGCCGGGTCTTCCTACACGCTGCAATCGCTGGGCGCGCTCTTCGGCGCGATTGTGATGGGACAGGTTGCGGACAAGATCGGGCGGCGCAATGCGCTGATCATTTCGATGGTCGGCTACGGGACGTGTCTCCTCTCTGCCTTGCTCGTCAGCAGTTACGCCGGCCTGATGGTTCAACGGATCGCACTCGGCTTTTTTCTGGGGTCGATGTTCCCGATTGCCGTGGGCATCTACTCCGGCCTGTTCGCGCGCGATGTGCGCGGGTTGATCGCTGGCTTTGTGATGGGAACCTATAATCTCGCGGTGGCCGCACTGGGCTTTCTATCCGCTGCCGCCTTTCGCGCGGGCCTGGACTGGACTGTTCTGCTTTGGGCGGGTGCGGTCCCGGTGGCGCTTGCGCTATTTGCCATGTTCGTCATCCCGGATGACCGCAATTTCATCCCCATGGACGGCAAGAGCGGCGATGAAGCCACCGCCAAGGCCGCAATTCCTATCACCGAACTCTTCAAACCCGGCGTTGCAAAACAGACCATCTTGCTCGCCACGATGACGGGCCTCAATTTCTTCGCCTATCAGGCCTTCACCGGCTGGGCCACGACCTACCTCAAGGAGGACCGCGCCATCCCCGACACGGTGGTGGGCGACGTACTTGGCTGGCAGTTCATCGGTGCAGCGATTGGCGGGCTGGTGTGGGGTGCCATCGGAGACCGTTTCGGACGACGTGTAGCCGCCTGGGGGTTTATCGCGGCCGCAGCAATCATTCCCGTCTATCTGTTCGTGGAGTTGCCCATCGGTCTTCTCGAACTGACGGGCTTTGCTTACGGACTGATGCTGTCTTGCAGCACGATCTGGGGGCCGTGGCTATCCGAGCTATACCCGCCGCATTTGCGATCGACAGCAGCCTCCATCTTCAACTGGGGCAGGGTCATCAGCATGACCGCCCCGCTGATTACGGCCCCCCTGGCCGACGCCTTTGGCCGTGCCCCGGTCATGAGCCTGGCGTCGGTCAGTTTCGTGGCCGCCGCGCTTATCTGGTTCCGACTGCCGGAGACGGTCAACCGTCGTGTCTGAAGCCGTTCTCGGTCAACCAGCCGAAACACACCCAATTGGAGATACACTATGGCGGAATGGCTCAAGCGCGGCGCAACGTCGGAAACCAAGGCCGATAGCGACCGCAAGGTGCGCGATATCGTGGAGGGCATTCTGGCGGACATCGAGGCACGCGGCGATGCCGCCGTGCGCGACCTGTCGATCAAGTTCGACCATTGGGATCGCGACTCCTACCAACTCACCCCGGCAGAGATCCAGGATTGCATCGATCAGCTGTCGGGCCAGGACTTGAAGGACATCGAATTCGCGCAAACCCAGGTGCGCAACTTTGCGAAGATCCAGCGGGCGTCGATGCAGGACGTGGAAGTTGAGACGCTGCCGGGTGTTGTCCTTGGCCATACCCATGTGCCGGTGAACGCTGCGGGATGTTATGTCCCGGGTGGAAAATACCCGCTGCTGGCGTCCGCCCATATGTCCGTCATCACGGCCAAGGTGGCGGGCGTGAAGCGGGTCGCGACGTGTGCCCCGCCGTTCCAAGGCAAGTTTGCGCCTGCCATTGTCGCGGCCCAGGCCATGGCCGGGGCTGATGAAATCTACGCGCTTGGCGGCGTTCAGGCCATTGGCGCAATGGCCATCGGCACGACGAGCATGGCCCCGGTCGATATCCTTGTCGGTCCCGGCAATGCGTTTGTCGCAGAGGCAAAGCG
>JANNFM010000587.1:0-3811 GCA_031379795.1 Alphaproteobacteria bacterium | reverse complement strand
ACTGCGGATAATCATCCGGCAACAGCCCCACCGACTGATGCCCGAACATCCCCCCCGGGATCACCGCCTCGGCCCGCTCCCTGAGCTGTCGGTCCCGACTGTTCGCCCGGCTCATCCCCGTCTCCCTGATCACTGTTCAGGATAGTTTACGCCGGGGGGAGGGGATGTGGGGAGTCGATTTGGCGTCAACCGCCGAGATGGATGCGAAGCGTCCGCGATTCCAGCCAGTCCGTCAGGTCGTCGATACTCACGGCACCGGTGGCAACCCCCAACATGATGGCAATCGCGTCGTCATCCGTCGCAGTCAGCACGATGCCGTTGTCCTCCAGGAACTGACCCAGCGCGATGAAGGCCATACGCTTGTTGCCGTCGACAAACGGGTGGTTGGACGCAATTCCCACGCAATAGGTCGCTGCCAGTGCCAGCAGGTCGTCGATGTTCTCATAAAGTCGCCGATTTACCGGGCGGGCCAGTGCTGATTCCAGCAAACCCTCGTCGCGAAGACCTGCGGCGCCACCGGACGCCACCACGACATCGTCGTAGAGCGCCAGCAACAGCGCTTTGTCCAACCAGAGCGGTTCCGTCATGGCGACTATTTCGCGAGCGCCTGAAACGTCTTGTCGTAACGCTTCAAAAACGCCCGTCCACGCTCACGCCGCGCCTCAAACGAAACGTCGAGCGCGCCGATGGACAACTGCCCATCCTCGGAAACCTGAAACCCGACCTGTTGGCCGATGGCCACACCCAATAGCGCCTGCGCCTCAGGCGTCAGCAGGATAGCAGGACCCTTCTCGGTCTGATCAATCTTCAGGACAATCATCGGCCGGCCTCCTGGGTTATCGTACCATGATGTTTGCACAGGGTCCTGAACGACGAACAACCCAGCGCTTAGTCCCCAAACCCCACAAACACCGTCGCCTCTTCCACCGACTTGCGCTCCGACACCACCGCGTTGGCGGGGAAGCTCTCGTCCGGCCAGCCCAGCGCGATGCTCTTCATGATCACCTGATCCTCGGCGATCCCGGCGTGTTCGCGCACCACCGGCGACTGCATGATGCCCTGGCTGTTGATCACCGCGCCCAGGCCGCGCGACCAGGCAGCATTGACCAGCGCCGTCGCCACAGCACCGCAGTCAAACGGCGTGTCGTCGCTACCGTCCAGCACCTTGTCATAGGTGATGATCACGCAGACCGGCGCATCGAACTGGCGAAACCCGCGCAGCACCCAATCGTGGCGCATCGCCGTGTCCTCGCGCGCGATCCCCATGGCCGAGAACAGCTGCTTGGCGACGCCGATCTGCCGCTCGCGGTGCTGGCCGGCAAAGGCCTGACCCGTTCGGAACTCGCGCGACTGCGGCACGCCCGCCACATTGCGCTCGGTGTTGCCAGCCCGGATCTTGTCCAGCGGCTCACCGGTGATGATGTAGAAGTTCCACGGCTGGGTGTTCATCGACGACGGCGCGCGCATCGCCAGGCCAATGACTTCCTCGATCAGCGCTTTCGGAACCGGGTCGGGCTTGTACCCGCGAATGCTCCGGCGACCCAGGACAACGTCGTCAAACTTCATGGTAGGCCCCTTGAGATAGCGCGCGATTTCGGTTGGCAGAGAACGATCAACCCGCGTTCCCAGCCCGCCAGCCGACGCGCTTTAGCCGGATCACCCAGCCGAGTCGATCAGCCGCAACGTCCTTCCAGACACAGAAACGCCGCCCTTCAGCTTGATCTGCGATTTTGCGGTTCAAAACTCTTCCGGCCTTCGCCCCCGAAAAACTGTGCAGATAAATTTAGGCGCTATGTTCACTCTGTGTTCTATTCGGTCTCATGCAAACGTTCGCCGAGAGATCAGAACGCCACGGCAATGTGCTGGAAGTGCTGTGCGGCCATATGGCCACCGTCGTCGACGGCGCCTTCCACCGCGTGCTGAAGGCCGGACTGCCGGAAGAGAAGGATCAAGCCGCCCTGGTGTTTGATCGTCTCTCCCGGGGCCTTCGGCTGACTATCTCCATGGAAGCGAAGCTGCACCGCGATATCGCCCGTGACGCCCGCGAGATCGAGCGGTTCGCGTCGGAGCCCGTGACGGCGATAGACACGACTGTACACACCGAAACAGTGTCCAGACCGTCTGTCCGTATTGCGCCTGTATATCAGGAAACCGAACGCGAGAGCGAAGCTGACTACGAGTCCAGCGACACCTCCCTCGACATCCACATCAAGGACCTCGACGCGCTCATCGAAGCGCAACCCGCGACATTTGCTCCCCGGCGCAAGCCCGGCCGGGGCCTTGCTGGCATCTCCGGCGACTGGGTCGCCATCCAGGACGCTGCCAACGCCAAACCGAAACGCCAGCGCCGCCGCAAGGCCTACCCCGGCGACAACCCCGGCCCCCAGGGCCCACCACCCCTCGACGCTGTCCTCAGCGCCATGGCCGCCCCACCCTGGCGCGGCAGCGGGTAAGGCTGCGCGGCACCTCCCCCCAACAAAAATTTGTCATCCCGGTTTCGCCGCAGGCGAAGCATGCCCTCGGGGCGGCCAGAGGCCGAACCCGGGGGACCGGGACCCCCGGCGCCGATGCCTGCCGTCCAATCCACAGCGGCGACACCGCACCCTCACCTCGAACGCCCGGTCGGGGGTCCCGGTCTTCGCCAAACGGCGAAACCGGGATGACAAACTGTGGGTGGATTTCTGCGCCCCTCTGCGCTTTCTGCGGTTCAAACCTCAACCCGTCATCCCCGCGACTCCCTGTAAGGCCACTCCATGTCGCTCCCCGTCCGGCTGGGCCTGTTTTATTCCGCGATCTTTATCGGCGTGGGCGCAGGCTCGCCCTACATGCCGCTGTGGTTTGCCGGGCGTGGCCTCAGCGGGGCCCAGATCGGGCTGATCCTGTCGTTGCCGATGATTGCCCGCGTGGTCACCGCGCCCTTGTTGGCCGTGTGGGCCGACAGTTTCCGGTTGCGACGGACAGCCCTGATTTTCATGAGCCTTCTGGTCGCCGTGGCCTACGCCCTGATGGCGCTGCCGCTGGGGTTCCTGGGCTGGACGGTCGTCTGGTTCGCCGCGTCCTCAACGTTCGCCACCATCCCGCCGCTCACGGATGTGATCGCGCTCAAGCGGTCCCGCCGTGACGGGTTCAACTTCGGCTGGCCGCGCGGGCTGGGCTCGGTGGCGTTCATGGTCGCCAATGTCGGCATGGGGGCCATCCTGACCTGGGGGTCGCCGGATCTGGTGCTGGTCTGGATCACGGCCGGGGTCGCGTTGACTGCACTCGGTGCGCGTCTGCTGCTACCGGCTGACCCTGTCCATGACGAAGGATCTGTGGGCTCCACGTCGAACCGGTTCGCAGGCCTGGCAGACCTGCTACGCGATCCGGCCTTCATGACGGCCGCTCTGGCGGCGGGCCTGATCCAGTCGGCCCATGCGTTTTACTACGGCTTCTCCACCCTGGCCTGGAAGCAGCAGGGCATCCCGGCCAGCCTGACCGGCGTGCTGTGGGCGGTGGGTGTCGGCGTCGAGGTGGGCTTCATGTGGTTCCTTGAACCCTGGCGTCGCCGGATCGGGCCGCGCACCCTGCTGGTGATCGGCGGCGCGGCAGCGATAGTCCGGTGGACGGCGCTGGCGTTCTCGCCGCCGCTCTGGCTGCTGTTTCCGCTCCAGGGACTGCATGCGCTGAGTTACGCCGCCGTGTTCTTTGCGTCGCTCCAGCTGTCCGAGCGCCTGTCCACCTCCGCCAACGCCTCGGCCGCCCAGACCCTCAGCTCGGCCCTCTCCGGTGGCGTGCTGATGGGCCTGGCGACGCTGGCGTCCGGCCCGTTGTT
>JANNFM010000560.1:0-5072 GCA_031379795.1 Alphaproteobacteria bacterium | reverse complement strand
CACGCTGAACGCTGCGGACCGTCTGGTCGAGGGGGTGCGGCGTCTGGCACGGGCGGCGGCGGCGGCGCTGTCTGCGCAGGATTGAACCCGCGTTTTCTTGCGGCAGCGGTGCACCACGGGGGGTTTCACACCCCCCGAATGTGCGTTGACACCAGAACCTGCACAAAGGCGGGATTGGGTGGGAATGGGTGGTTTTAGGTGAAAATGGCGGGTTATCGGGGGGTTAGGTGAGGCTTGAGCGGGCTGGCTGGCGGCGGGGTGAAGTTGGCATAATGGGCGGAATCGGGGGTGGCGGGTGCGAAGTGCGGGCGGGAGCGGCGTGGCCTGGTGGCTGGGACGGTGGGTTTTAAATGGCTGTTAACGCGGGGTTTTATGGGGAAAGTGGGGCGCGAAGGCGCGTGCGCGGGGGGTGAAAGGTGGAGCGGAACCTGGCACTTTTGCGCCAAGTTCGGTCGGGCCGTGCCAAGTTAGCCGCAAGCTGTTGAAATGACTTAACAAGTGCCCTGCCAACTCTGGTGTCAGAGGGGGTGCCAACCTGGAACTGATTTTCCCGGAATCGGGGCGTTTTTGGGGGGGTCAAAGGCAGAGGTAAAGGTGCTCGATCTGATAGTCGTTGACCATCCTGGAAGATGCGTACTCGGTACGCCGCTTGCCACCTGACTGGCATATCGTCAGCGCCTTGGCGTTGGTCGCATCGGAGATGACACCTTCTCCGGCGAAGTTCGTCATCGTGAGCTTGAGGCTGGCACCGTTGTAGTCGGTGACGAGCGGCTCGGACGGGACGCAGGCGGCCAGCAGAGCAGCGGCAGCCAGTACTAGGGAGGTCGCGAGGCGAAGGGGCATGATCCGTGTCTCCATCCGGGTGCGGTTGCGGCGATTGCAGACCGGATTGCCCATTCCTGTCAACCGAATCGGCCAGTCAAAGGAATGAAAACACGCCCCGAACGCGCCCCACGATCACCAGGCCGGCGAGGTCGCTTCCGGACAGTGAAACCGGGGGGTAGCCGGGGTTGTCGGACATCAGGACGATGCCGGTGGGCCTTCCGTCGGGGCCGGTGGCGGTGACGGCGAGGCGCTTGGCGTAGGCTTCGCCGTTGCGGGTGACGGCGTAGATGCCGGACGCCTGGGCGCTGCGTTCGGCGGCGTTCAGGAGCAGGAAAGCGCCGTCGGGAATCGCCGGGGCCATGCTGTCGCCGCGCACGGTGACCAGCACGCAGAGATCGGCGGCAAGGCGCTGGCGCATCATCCAGTCGCGCGGAAGGGCGATGGCTTCGGACGCACCGTCCTGCGCCTCGCCGAGACCGTTCCCGGCAGATACGTCGAGCGCGAGTCGGCGGACGCGGACGTATTCGACCCCATCCATCGTGAACGCGCCGTGCAGAGGCTTGCCGAGGTCGGGCGGGTCGATTTGCGGCGCGCGTTCGCCGCCGAAACCCGCGCCATGGGGCATAAGCATGTCGCCGTGACCGTGCAGAAGCCAGTCGGCAGATAGTCCGTAAGCCGTTGAAACTTTTATAAGAAATGCCTTTGATGGGGTTCGTTCATCACTTTCGATGAACGAAACGACCCCATGACTTACCCCGATTGCGACAGCGAAGTCTCGTTGGTTCATTCCCACCGAAACCCGGAACAATCGCAGCCGTTCTCCTGGACTGTTTCCCATTGATCGCAATAGACCCTTGACTTGCCCACACAAGGTGGGCAATGTTTGGACAAGTTTTGTGGGCAGACCGCCTGCCTGATAGGGACGCTATGGCACAATCGAATCCAGAATTCCAGCCGGGGGCGATGCTGCACGAGGTGATCGTGGGCGCTTTCCGGGCGCGGGGCACCACGTTCGAAGGCTGGTGCATCGAGAATGACCTGACACCCGCCAACGGGCGCAACGCCACATTCGGGCAATCGCGCGGGGCGACGGGGCAGCGAAACCTTGAACGGATCATCGCGGCGGCGGGGATCGAGTTCATCCGCGACGCCTATCGCCGCCGGGTGGCCGAGCATTGGGCGCAGATCAAGCAGGGGGCCGCGTGATGGGCGAGGTGATCCCCTTCGACTTCGAGGCGCGGAAGGTCCGCGTGGTGATGCAGGACTATGCGCCGGTCTTCGTAGGTCAGGACGTGTGTCGGGTGCTCGGAATTTCGAAGTACCGTGATGCCCTTGCCAGCCTCGATGCGGACGAAAGGGTGTCCATGATCGTGGACACCCTTGGGGGTCCGCAGGCCATGACTGCGGTCACGCAAAGCGGCCTTTTCGCGCTCATCTTCATGGGCAAGGCGGTGGTCGCCAAGCGGTTCCGGAAGTGGGTCACGTCCGAGGTGCTGCCCGCGCTGCTGCGGGACGGATGTTACGGGTTGGCAAGCGCCGACCGGGCGCGGTTGGAAGCGCACCGGGCCTATCTTGAGGCGCTGCCCGAGGTCCATCAGGCCACAGCGCACGCACGGGCCGCGATCATGCGGCAGATCGCGGTGATGATGGCCGGGGGTCTGAGGCGCGGTGCAGCCATGGAGGCAGCCAGCGCCCTGACCGGCATCCCGAAGCGCACGCTGTACAACTATCTGGTCCTGATCCGCATGGTGCCCGAGGCGGACTGGCCCGCCGCACTGGCCCCGCAGTGGAACAACGGTGCGCGTGCGCGACAGGCCGACAAGGCGCTCCCGGCCCCGAGGTCCCGTCGAACGGGCATCCCGCGCCCACGGATCGCCAAGACGAGGGCCGCGTGATGCGGGTGGGGCGGATCGCCATTGCCCGGGCGCTGGTCGAGGGGCTGGCCCCCGACCGCCGCGTGCGGTTCGCGCTGGAGCTGCTGCGCGGGGCGGTCGATCCGGCGGATCTGGGCGCGGTGAACTGGCTGGGTGCGCAGTTCGGCGTTGCGGGCGATGCGCCTGCCAAGGGTGCTGCCCCCCGCAACCCTCTTTCTTTCCCCAAAACCCAACCCTGAAAGGATATTCCATGTCAAACAAGACTGATCTGATCGCCTATCTGGCGGACGCCGCCAGCATTTCGCAGGCGAAGGCGCGCGACATCGTCGATGCGGCGCTGAACTTCATCGCCGACAACGTCGCTGGTGGCGAGAGCGTCGCGCTGAAGGGCTTCGGCACCTTCGAGATGCGGACGCGGGCGGCGCGGACGGGGCGGAACCCGCAGACGGGGGCCGCGATGCAGATCCCGGCGTCGACCACCATGGGCTTTCGCGCGGCGAAGCGGGTGGGCGCGTGATGGCCGGGCGCAACGCAGAGGCGGCGGAGATTGCCGCCCGGCTGGGAGAGCACCCGGAGCTGCTGGGTGATGTCCTGGTGATCCTCGGCGCGCTCGACGTGATCAGGGGAGGGTCGATCAGCCGGGCCGCGGCGGAGAGCGTCACCGTGCTGCGCGATGCCCAACAGGCGGCGCAGTTTGCCCTGGATTTCCACCGCGCGCTTGACGAATGGATCCTCGAATGATCGGGCGCATCGCGCGGGCCCTGCACCGGTTCGAGGACAGCCTTGCGGGCGATGCACTGGGTGTTGTGTGCCTGTGCGTGATGCTGGTGATGGCGCTGTATGCGCCCCTGATCTGGGGCCAACCATGAGCGGGTTCGTGCAGGGGGAGGTGCCGCGCGCCTGGACGACGATGATCGCGCAGCTGCGGACCGCGCGGCTGTCGCGCGACGTGATGCGGGATGCCCGCGAGACCCAAGCGGAGCGCGACCGGGCGACGGTGGACTATTCGCGTGCCGTCGATGCGATGGTGGACGATCTGGGGCTGCTGTCCGACGGCCAGATACTGGGGCGGATCACGCTGCTGCTGTCGAAGAAGGACAGGGCATGAACGCGTGGGCGAATCCGAGACCCGGCGGGCTGGACGCCTGCGGTCCTGCCGTCCGGCGGCTGGATTGCTGGTACGAGGTCGCCGGTATTCCCGGCGTCGAGAGCCCGATGTTCCGGTTGCGCAAGGATGCCGAGCGCTGGCTGGCCGAGCAGCTGGCAAAGATGCCGACGCACCTGCGCCCGCGCGAGCGGAAATGCATGTGCTGTGCCCAGGAATTCCATTCGGACGGGCCGCATATCCGCTTGTGCAAGGGCTGCAGGCACAGCGATGCGGGGCCGTTGGCGATGGGTTGGGCGCGCCCGCAGCGGCGCGGCGACGGGGCGGCCAGATGACCGGGCAGCTGGGGCGCATCAAGGCCGCACGGCTGGACAGCCCCCGGCTGCAACGCGTGCTGCGGCTGCTGGAAGACGGGCGGCCGTATTCGACGCTGGGCATAAACCGCAAGACGGGGGTGTTGGCGGTGAACGCCGTCATCGCCGAGTTGCGCCACCACGGCGCAGAGATTCTGTGTGTGCGCCAGGCCGCCCCGAACGGGCAGGGTCGGCGCTGGATTTACACGATGACAAAGGCACCTGAACCGAGATGAAAGAGCCGACGCTTCTGAAAACCGGGCAGGTCCGGGTCGCCGATATCGAGAAGGGCAGCCGGTTGCGGCCTGCGTCCGAGGCCGGGGTGCAGAGCATCATCGCGTCGATCGGCGAGTTGCTGGTGATGAAGGACGCGCTGCACGTCCGGCAGAAGAAGGGCGGCAAGCTGGTGCTGATCGCCGGGTTGCACCGGCTGGAGGCGGTGGAGCGGCTGGGCTGGGAGATGGTCGAGGCCAAGGTCTGGACCGACGTGACCGACGACTGGGCGCGGATGATGGAGATCGACGACAACCTGGCCGGGGCTGAGTTGAACGCGCTGGATACGGCTGTGTTCCTGGCCGCGCGCAAGGCGGTGTACGAGCGGCTGCACCCCGAAACCAAGTATGCGACCGGGGCCGCGCTGGCGGCAAAACGCTGGGATGCGACGGACACGATGTCCGTCGCATTCGTGACCGCCACAGCCAACAAATTCAACCTGACCGACAGGCATGTGCGCCGTCTGATCGCCGCCGGATCGCGCCTGTCGCCGAAGGATACGCAACTGCTGCGGGCTTCGCCCCGGCAGGTGACGCTGATGGACCTGGGCGTGATCGCCAAGGTGGGCGAGGCGGTCGAGCGTTACAGCATCGTGGCGGCTCTGGCCGAGGGCCGGGCGAAGTCCGCCGCCGATGCGCGCAG
>JANNFM010000537.1:0-4669 GCA_031379795.1 Alphaproteobacteria bacterium | reverse complement strand
GGACCGCCGCCGTCCATCGGAGCCCACAATCACCAGGCGCTGTCCGACTGGGGCTTCTCCGAGGCCGAGATCGCCGCCCTGGCCTGAACCCGGTCGGGGCCCCAAACCGACAATTGTCTGCCAATGTGGTTCAGGTGCGGTTCAGCCGTGAGGCCCCAGATTGGGCCTCGGATCGGTCGTTCAATTCTCCCGTCCCTCGAAGCGACGACCGACCCGGATGGAATACACGCCCATCGGCGGCGCGCCACCTACTAACCTGGGGGGCGCGCCGTTATGGTGATCGCCGGGCCACGCCACGGTCCGAGTCGATTTCGCGGCCAGATGCCCTTCTTCAAATTGATGCAACGCTTTCGAGCGCGCGACTGGGATCCCGTCCACGGTGTCCGCGTCGGTCTTAGTGTGCTGGGCAAAGCTATGGTCCGGATGTGGGGGCGCGATGTGATGCTCTACACCGGCGGCGTCTCATTCTTCATCATGCTGGCGATCTTTCCAGCGCTGGCGATCGCCATGGGACTCTACAGCCTTTTGTCAGATCCTTCCCGGGTCGCCGAACAGGGCGAGGCGTTGGCGCGCGTAATGCCCGACGCGGCGCGGATGATCCTGCAGAGCGAACTGGTGCGGCTGTCCAGTGCGCCAGGCGGTAGCATCTCGGTCCAGAGCGGGGTGGCTCTGGTCGTGGGTGGCTACGCTTCGCATCGAGGGTTCAAGGCGCTGCTGGCCGGCCTCTCGTTCATTCACGACGAGGAGCGGCAGCGAGGGTTCCTGAGTTTCAACTTGTTGGCGCTGGCCGTGCTGATTGCAGCGATGCTCGCAATGGGCGTGCTCTCGAGCGTGTTTTTCGCCTTTCGAATTCTGGGCGAAACTCTGGACCTCCGTCCGCTACGGGGCGCTCTATGGCTCTACAGTGAATGGACCTGGGCCAGCACCGGCATGGTGGGCGGCATGACGCTGATCTATCGGTGGGCCATGTCACGCGACCCGGTGAACTGGTGGGCGTCACTGATGGGTGGGATCGCGGCTGCCGCTCTGTGCATTTTCGCCTCATGGGCGCTGGGCATCTATGTGGAGCAGATTGCCGAACTGGGCGCCACGTACGGATCTATCGCCACCGTGGTGATCTTTCTGATCTGGCTGTCGTGGAATGTGAACGCCTTGTTCTTCGGCGGAGCGCTGGCCACGGAGGTGGAGCTGGCGATGCACCAACGCCGCGCGCCGGTCGCACAGCAGGCGAGCGACTAGCCTCGCGTGATCAGAAAGCTCAACGTTCCATCGATATCGGAGTGCTCAAGCACGACGGCCCCGATCTGGCCCGCGAAATGTGGAACGTCGATCCGGGCCAGTGGATCATCTGCCAGCAAGCGGATGCAAGCGCCGGTTGGAGCCGCTTCCAGAGCGCGGCGGAGCCGAAGCGTTGGCACAGGGCAGTGATGCCCACGCGCGTCGACGAGAATTTCATCCGAACTCATCGAGGCGCAATACACCCCTCAGGTTCGCGAGACTACCTGGAGAGGTGGAGCGCCGCGATCTGTCCGGCGATGCTCTGGAAGACGTTGGTCAGGTTCGACGAGTCGCTGACATCGTAAAAGTAGTCCTCACCCGTCGCGCAGGTCTGGAGAAGTTCACTCGTACCTGAATCCACTTCGACCCGGATCGTATATATTTCAATGTCTTTATCCTTGATATTCGCGCAGATTTTCGAGAGCCGCGAATCCAGGGCCGCAGTCCTTTCCGAGTTGGAAGCGCCCTGTTGCAACGGCGTGTTGTCGGCCTGCAGGACGCGGCCCTGCCATATGTATCCGGCGCCCGCGTAGGTGCCGTCATTGGGCGTGTCACGTTGACTTAGCGTGTTCTCACCATCGGTCATCAGCACGATGATCTTCTTGTGCTTCGGCGTGCCGTACGCAACACCGTCGGCGAAGGGCGAGAACGGGGACAGTGTGTTCCAGCCCCATGCCATGCCGATCGGGATATTGGTGCTGCCGTCCGCGTTCAGGGCGTCGATCGCCGTGCGCAGACTGGAAAAACTGGTCGTAAGCCGCATCAATTTCTGCAGGCCGCAGCCCTTGTTCGGACCAAAACTCGTCGAGAGGCCCCCGGTCGCCTTGTACTTGGTGACCGACCCCTGCCTGACGCGCCAGTTGTTGCTATTGGTTCCGTCGGACAGATAGTCGTTCTGATAGTCATCTCCATAACCCGACGTCTTCTTGTCCGGCTCATCGACGGCGAAGTAGGGCGTGTAGAGCGTGGCGCCCGAGGTCGCGGCCGTATCCTGAACGTCATACGGCGCCTGTCGCATCTCGACGCAGCCCCGCCAGGTGGTTCCCAGGGTTGTGAACAGCGAGAAGCGATTGGCGAACTGAGTCCCGGCAGCCGTGGTGAAGATCTGGTTGTTGATCGGCGAGGCACCGGACTGGTCCATCCAGGGCGAGTTTCGATACAGCGTGCCGTCGATGCGAACAGAATTCGAGAACGGGACCAACGAGATCTTGATCGGGTTTGGGGTCGCGCTCTTGGATGCCACCTCTTCCATCTTGGTGACGAAGTCCTTGGCAGCGTTCTTCAGATCCTGAAGTTTCGAGCCTTGGCTCATCGACCCAGTGTTATCCAGGACCAGTGCAATTTCGACTTCCATGTCTGCGCGGACAACCTCTGACGTCGCAGAGACCGCCATCGTTCCGCCGGTGACAAGCCCGGCGACAAACGGTGTAACGTCGATGCGGGCACTGGCCAGGACCTTGCCATTGTCGCCGATGTGAAATGTGGATGCCGCCAGGACGAAGTCACTCGACAGCTTGAGATTCTGTTTGAGGTAGCGATCGCCAGCCACCTTCATTTCGGCGTCCGTCGTCGAGTTGGTCCGGGCGGCGCCGAGCGCTGCTGCGTCCAGAGCGTCCTGTAGTTGGGACTTCGCACTGGTTGCACGCGCCAGATCAATGGCTCCGAGACTTGCGACCGAAATCGGGGCCATCGAAAGCGCCACGACGACGGCGACGTTGCCCCTACGGTCCCGCAGATATCGGCGGATTGGGATTGGATCAAATCTGTTCATTCAGTCCATCCTGATGATCATCAGCACTACGATGTACTGAATACGCAAGGACGGATAATCTCTAATTAGTCTAATATATTAACGCCGGTTTACTACGAGTTCGGTCGCATTAACGATTCATTTGTATCTGCGGATCAGTCTGTAGCGATGGACAGGACCCGTGCTCCAAGGACCTTTGCAGACTTCCGGCGAAGCGAGTCTGGCGCCACGGCGGTTGAATTCGCCTTCGTCGCGCCAGTGCTGTTTCTGGCGCTGTTTTCAATCGTTGAAGTTGGCATGCTGGCGATGATGAGCAGCGGACTCGACAACGCCGTCTCGGACACCGCGCGCAGGATCAAGACTGGTCGCGCCGATTCAGCAGCGACAGGCCCGGCGTTCGAAGACCAGATCTGCGCGCGGATAGGCGGTAGCATAGCCGAGTGCAGGTCGAGGCTGACGATCAGTGTTCAGAAATTCAGCCGATTCTCAGACGCCAACGCCATCGTCAACGACCAGCCAACAGGCCAGTTCAACAAGGGCTCGGCCGGCGACATTGTGATCGTCAAGGCCAACTATGTCTGGCCCCTGATGACGCCGTTCATCGCCACCGCGTATCAGCGCAGCGGGCCGATGCAGGTGACCCTCGGCGCGCGCACCGCCTTCAAGAACGAGCCGTTCGAATGACCGCCTTTTTCCGCAGGACCGCGGCCGACCAGAGCGGCGCCGCCGCGCTGGAATTCGCTCTGGTGTTTCCGGTGCTGTTCGTGTTGCATATCGCTGCCGTGGAAGCGCTGGGTGCCTATCAGGCACAACGCAATGTCGCTCACATCGCCTCGGCCATGGCCGACATCACGGCGCAGAACCGGTCGGTCACGACAGCGGAACTCGACGACATCCTTGTCGCCACTGTGTCAATGCTCCACCCATATCCGAACGTTGACGTGCAGCAGCGGGTGTCCAGCCTGAGCGCCAACGGGACCGGCGCAATCACGACTGACTGGACGGTCAAAAAAGCCTACTCCGTTGCGGGCAATCCCAGTGTACCCTCAGGCTACCTGTCGGCCAATGAGAGCGTGATCGTCACCGATGTGATCTATGACTACAAGCCGACCTTCGGGTTGTTCCTGCCGGCCACGATCCGTTTTACGCGCCATGCCTATGTGCGACCCCGCCTGTCGGTGAAGGTCGACAAGGTCGCCTGATCGGTTACGCCGCAACCAGCCCGCCGCGAGAAAACACCGCCCGCGCAAACCGTTCCCCCATCCGCAGATAACCCGCCGGATTGGGATGAAGGTCATCCGGCAGGTCCTGAGCATCTTCGGCACCGAAGAGCGTTAGCCCATCCAGGTAATGCAGATGAAGGTCGCCGGCAGCTCGCCGAACTCCGACCGCCTCGGCAATGATCTCCCGGACCCGAACCAGCGTCATACAACCGGCCTGGATCTCGTCATGGCCGGGCAGGGTGACAAACCTGCCGGCTGCATCCGGAACTGTCGGCCCGGGACGGTGCTCTGCGCCGGGACAGAAGATCGGCGAAACCAGGACGATCGGCGTGTCGGGTTTGCCCTCGCGAATCGTGTCGAGGAAACCGTGCAACGCCGGGACGAAAGCCCGCTCCCGCATCGAGTCCATGTTGATGAC
>JANNFM010000522.1:0-3204 GCA_031379795.1 Alphaproteobacteria bacterium | reverse complement strand
CCGTTCTGGTTGGTGGTGGCGACGTCCAGTTCGACGAAGGTCTTGCCGTCGCGCTCGGTGATGGATTTCACCGTGGCTTTGGCGTCCAGGGCATCGCCTGGCCAGACCTGGCTGGTGAAGCGAACGCCGTACTTGGTCAACCGCGTATCGCCCACATAGTCGGTGAGCATCTTGCCCGTCATCCCCATGGTCAGCATGCCGTGGGCGAAGACGCTGGGATAGCCCGCCACCTTGGTGGTGAAAATCTCGTCGGTGTGCAGGGGGTTATAGTCGCCCGACGCGCCCGCATACTGGACGATCTGGGTGCGGCTGAGGTCGTCGACCAGCCGGGCGGTGTGGATATCGCCCACGGTGAGCTTGCTTGCCTTCAGTGCCATGACGCGACCTCCTATTTCTGCTCGACGGGACGTTCGGTGCGGACACCCACGCCGCGCGCGGTGACCACCAGTTCACCCTTTTCATCGCGGTATTCGGTGACAGATTCCGAGAACACCAGCTTGCCGGACCGGCGCCCCTCTTTTTCCCAGGTCTTGCCGGGCAGGGTGGTCGCCGTCAGGACATCGCCGGCCCGCAAGGGGCGATGGTACTCGTAGTGTTGTTCGGCATGGAGACCGCCGCCGCCACCACCGCCGCCACCTGTGCGAACGACGCCGGTCGGGTTCTTGCCGGAGCCGAACCACGGCTGGCCGACCTTGGGCCTCAGGAAATAGTCGGGGTCGAACTGGGCGCTGGATTGAACAAAGGTGGGCGGGGCGATGATGCCCCCGGCCTCGGTCTGCTTCGCACCGTCGGCATCCGTGTAGGCAGGATTCTCATCGCCGATCGACCGGGCGAACAACAGGATGTGTCCGGCTTCAACCGGGAATTTCTTGGCGGCCATGGCGCTCCCTCAATTCTGGCGGCGTTCGCTCGACGCCTGTTGCCACCAATGAACGGGTCCGGGATGCTGCGGTCAACCGGGTTTCATACAAATCAGGGTACAGAATCTATCTAACGGCCTATCTAGCGGTGCCCGCCCAGGTCGGCGTTAAGCCTTCAGTGGGGTCCCGGTGTTAAGGCGTGGCCCCGGACACTCCGGAGTTTCTGATGCTACCTGCCCCTCGCACCGACATTTCTCCCAACACATTGAATTATGAGAACTTTCCTCTGGTGAGAGCCACCGGCTTTCGCGAGTATGACGCGCGCTGGATATTCGGGGCCGACATCAACCTGCTGGGCATCGAGGCGCTGGGCCTGGGTCTTGGCACCCTGATCCACGAGATGGGTCAGAAGCGGATCGTCGTTGGACATGATTATCGGTCGTATTCACTGTCTATCAAACAGGCCCTGACGCTGGGTCTGATCGCCGCTGGCTGCGAGGTGCTGGACATCGGTCTGGCCGTCTCGCCGATGGCCTATTTCGCCCAATTCGATCTGGACGCGCCCTGCGTGGCTATGGTCACCGCCAGCCACAACGAAAACGGCTGGACCGGCGTGAAGATGGGCGCGCAACGCCCGCTGACGTTTGGCCCCGACGAGATGGGGCGGCTGAAAGACATCGTGCTGGAAGCCCGCTGGGAACAGCGGCCGGGCGGCTCACTTGCCCATATCGACGGGGTGGCCGAACGCTACATCACCGACGCCGCCAGCCGGCTCAGCCTGAAGCGCCCGCTGACCGTGGTGGCGGCCTGCGGCAACGGCACGGCGGGCGCCTTTGCGCCGCGCGCGCTGCGCGACATGGGCGTGGCCAACCTGATCGAGATGGATTGCGAGCTCGACTACACCTTCCCGAAATACAATCCGAACCCCGAGGACAGCATCATGCTGCACGCCATGGCCAAAACCGTGCGCGAGCATGGCGCGGACCTGGCCCTGGGTTTTGACGGCGATGGCGATCGCTGCGGCGTGGTCGACGACGAGGGCGAGGAGATCTTTGCCGACAAGATCGGACTGATGCTGGCCCGCGATCTTTCCTATCTGCACAAGGACGCGACGTTCGTTGTCGACGTGAAATCCACCGGCCTGTTCGTCACCGATCCTGTGTTGAAGGCCAATGGCGCCACGACGGTCTACTGGAAGACTGGCCACAGCTATATCAAGCGCAAGACCGCCGAACTGGGCGCGCTGGCCGGTTTCGAGAAGAGCGGCCACTTCTTCATGAACCCGCCGATCGGGCGCGGCTACGACGACGGGCTCGTGGCCGCTGCCGCGATCCTGGCGATGCTGGACCGCAACCCTGACAAGAGGCTGTCGGACCTCAAGAAAGCGCTGCCAGTCGCCTGGACCTCGCTGACCATGAGTGCGCACTGCGCCGACGAGGTAAAGTACGGCCTCGTCGATGAGGTGGTCGCCGAATACACCGCCTTCGCCAAGGCGGGGGGCACCATCCTGGGCCGCAAGATCATCGACCTGATCACGGTGAACGGCGTGCGTGTGGCGCTGGAGGACGGCTCATGGGTGCTGGTGCGCGCCTCGTCCAACAAGCCGGAGATCGTTGTCGTCGTGGAAAGCATGCGCTCCGAAGACGACATGCGGGCCTTGTTCCATCAGGAAGTCAAACCCCGCCTGGCCAAACGGCCGCAGGTGGGCGCCTACAATCAGGAGATCTGAGCGTCAGGCGACGGATTTGACATCGGTCTTGGGGAAGTCATCGCCCTTGAACAACAGCCCGTCGCCTTCGCGCTCGGCCAGGGCGTAGGCGAAGCAGTCTCCGAGGTTCAAGTGGCCCGCTGATCGCTTTCCGAAACGATCGAAGGCGCTGGCGGCGCTCCGCGAATCGTCGGCCGTCGCCTGTGCAACCGTGATCATGAGCGAGTCGAGCAAGGCTTCCGCTTCTGCAGGACCCGTCGCGCCCAATTTCACCCTCGCTCGCACCAGGACTTCCCAGTGATTCACCGGCGAGATCACGCCGCCCTGCACCGTCAGTATCTTGCGGAAAGGTTTGGCTTCCGGCTCGTCGAACAGAATCGCCAGAACAGCCGAAGCGTCCACCGCGATCAACGCGGCAACCCATCGTCATCGTAGAGGTCGTCGTCGGTCAAGGTCTGACCGGTTCGCGGAAGTGCGCGCACACGGGCCAGGATTTCATCGATTTGCCGCTCGCGCTCGGCGGCGGGCGTGGCAGCGCGGCGGGCCTTTATCAATTCGGCGCGGACGGCCGTCGCGACAGCCTCGGTGATCGCCTCGTTCTTGAGCGTGGCCAGCTCACGGATGTCGCGAACCACC